>VKHO01000001.1 GCA_011125455.1 Chlamydiales bacterium STE3
TACATCAAGTGTTTGATTATTAATACAATGACTAAATTAGGCATGCCAATCAGACAATTCAGTGAGGCAATTTAAAAAGATCTAAATTTATTTTGCATGGGTCCTCCACAGAATGATTTATGCAACAAGGCCTATCGACTTCATTAAATTGAAGGACTCTCATTTATGAAACCGAGTTCATTTCCCTATTAGGATAAAGCAATTGAATTCTTTAGAAAAATGCTACTACAAAACGGATGCTATTGTTAGATGTATAGGTTACTTTCCTGTTATCGGAGCAACAATTGCTCAGCATCTTCCAAAAAGCGATAAGCGATAAAGGCACCCTGGAGTAATCCTCCACTGAAATGAAAGTTTGCTTTAGAGAATCTAGGCTAGCGGCAGTTAGAGAAGCAAATATTGTAAGGGGAATTGTCGAGCTATCTGGAATTGGACTGATTCTCTGTCCATACAATTTATGTTTAAATGATCGATTATCTATTTCAAAATCGGCAATGGGTTTTCCTTCTTTGGTAAACTAAGCGCAGCGCTAATGGCAGCTCATCCTGATTTAACAAAAAAGATTTTTCGAAAATAGCCTACCCTTCAATTGAAAATTTCTTCCTGTTTTTTTACTTAAACTAAGTGGCCAAGTTTACTTTAATCCCTTTAGGTATGGGCGAAAGCTAAAATAGCTATTTGTAAATAATTTGTTGTCAAAATCACCTCTTTATGTGCTATACAGAGTTGACTAAAAAAAATTTTACAAAAGGAATTTTTATGTACACTCCCTGTCCATCAGTTTGCCTTACAGAGCCTTTGTACGCCTTATGCTCCTCAGCAGGCTACTCTGTGAATCGAGGTCATCGAGGATTGAGCCAAACTTTCGCTCGATCTGATTTCATACAAATCCAAAGGAATGGAATCACGTATCATCAACCTATCAATATTTCTTTTTTATGCATTCGCAATGCCAGTAAAATAGATTCTTCTGTGAAAAAAATTTACCAAGCGATTGTTAAGGGCCAAGCAGCTCGTCTATTAGCAGCAAATCCTCATGGCTGTGCCGCTGGCCAGAACATAGGACATTGCGGCAATGTGAGAGGATCTTTAGCGGAGTGCAAGTGCTATATTCTTGACCGGAAAAGAGATCCAAGACTGAGACATGTATATGAGAACTCTGTGATTCAGCAAGTGTTAGGTCTAATTGGAGATAACAAACACAATTTCGAGGTGAGAATTGCCATGTTTGCAACGGGGCAATTGCATGGGGAACAGTGCCTTCTCATTAGATTGATTGACTTTTTGAAGAATAATGATTACAGAGGGGCAATTCACATCTCCTTAATCGATACAGATTACAAAGGAAGCATCGCTGTTAGCTATTCTGCAACTCAAACCCCTGCAGGCCAGACTTTCCCATGGACCCAATTACTGGGACATCGCAAAGATCTTGAACAATTCGTCGTTGAACTCTCTTTATGTTTACCGCCCTCGATTACTTTATCGGGAGCGGTCTTTGAAAGTGCTAAAGATTATATGTTTAAAGCTCAGCAGTTTGGCTACAAACACGATCTCATGATTGGCGCCGATCTCGACGGAGCAGATGGCATAATGGCTAGAACTGATGCAGCTGCTTCTCAACGTTTCCTGCCAGCTATAGCACTTGTCAAAAGGCTAGAAAATGCCCAGGTTGTTCCAAGGATATGCCACATAAGGCCAGATACGGAAGATTGCTATTGTGTCTAAATAAACTCCATGGGGCATTCTTCTTTGCCCCTATTGCCCAATTCTCCTGAATACACTTTGCTTTATGGATGCATAAATGGCAAAATAAGCTTAAAAGACGTGAGGTAGCTTAAACCTTTAATATTGGAGGAGAAATGACGATTTCCTTTGTTTCGATACAGGAAAATAGTGTTTCAGAGTGGGAAGTGGTGAAAAAAACATTTTCTAATGCATCAAAAGACTTTTCAACCACTAAGATTACTCTTAACCATTCTTGTGAAAATCAAAAAACGGCTGAAATTGCTGCAAAAAACATTGCCAAGGGAAATTGCCTTCCCTATGTCCCTAACAATTTAAACGTTATTACAGTAGCCAAACTAATTGGCGGCTATTTTTCTATTGAGTTAACCTCCAGTGGCAAAGTCATTTTTCTTGGACAATATTGGGAAACCATGCAAGCTGCACTTCCAGAAGCCCAAGAGGTGGCTCAAATAAAACAGCTTCCTTTCTTAACGCCAAAAATATAAATTTTTTCTCTTATCACTTTTTTTAAATCTTAAAATGGAAAATGTCTGATGTCTGATCACCTTCAAAAAATGTATTCAACGCTTTCATGCAATTATTTAGTCAAATGTTAGAAAAAGACCTTAATTTTTAGTATGAAAATTTCTTAATCAATTGTTTTTATTCAAAAAAAAGGTAGACAAATTTAACTCAAAACTTTACGAAGAAATTGAACTTAATCTTGCTCTATGTAACTTCCATCAACCAATAAATTCTATAAAGCTGAGTATGAACACAAATCTTTCTATTTCTAAGACGCTCCCCCGAGATTTAACTGCAGGGATCGTTGTTTTTCTTGTTGCTCTTCCTTTATGTTTGGGGATAGCGCTTGCTTCCAATGCTCCTCTTTTTTCAGGTATTTTGGCCGGAATTGTCGGTGGGCTCGTCGTAGGAACATTAAGTGGATCACAAACGAGTGTCAGTGGACCTGCCGCAGGATTAACAGCTGTAGTAGCAGCTCAAATTGGCTACTTAGGGACTTTTGAAGCTTTTCTTGTAGCTGTTGTATTAGCTGGAATTTTGCAGATCCTTTTTAGTATTGGACGTTTAGGGTTCATCGCTGCTTTCTTCCCTTCGAGTGTGATCAAAGGACTTCTAGCGGCAATTGGAGTAATTTTAATTTTAAAACAAATCCCCCACCTCATCGGCCATGATATAGATCCTATTGGTAATAAATCCTTCTTTCAAGCCGATCATAAAAATACTTTTTCGGAATTGATTGAAGCATGGTTTGACATCCATCCCGGACCTGCTTTAGTGGGGATCTTGTCTCTTGTTTTGCTCATCACATGGGATCGCATTAAAGCCTTAAAAAAATCTCCGATTCCAGCTCCACTCATTGTGATTGTACTAGGTGTGATTGTCAGCCTCATTTTGCGACAAATCGGCGGGTACTGGGCTATTGAATCATCCCATCTTGTCCAAGTTCCTGTAGCAGACTCTCTTTATCATTTCTTCGGTTTTTTAACTTTTCCTGATTTTAAAATCATCAGCAATCCTTCTGTTTTTATGGCAGCGGTAACAATCGCAGTGGTTGCCTCTCTGGAAACACTTCTCAATATCGAGGCCGTAGATAAGATTGATCCGCAACAACGCAATAGCCCGCCGAATAGAGAGCTATTTGCACAAGGTGTCGGCAACGTTGTAGCAGGACTTATCGGCGGATTACCGATGACGAGCGTCATTGTCAGAAGCTCTGTAAATTTAAATGCAGGAGTGCAAACCAAGCTTAGTGCCGTTTGGCATGGAGTTCTTCTTCTTGGCAGCGTGATGCTTGTTCCGACATGGTTAAATGAGATTCCCCTTTCTGCGCTTGCTGCTATTCTTTTTATGACGGGTTTAAAGCTAGTTAGCCCGAAATTGATGGCTCAAATGTGGAAAGAAGGCAAGAACCAATTCCTCCCCTTTGCCATCACAATTATTGCCATTGTCTTTACCGATCTTTTAATAGGGGTTCTCATTGGCCTAGCTGTCTCGATTGGTTTTATTTTACATAGCAATGTCCGTCGCCCCCTAAAAAAGATCATAGAAAAGCATAGCACTGGGGATGAAGTTCTCCATATTGAATTGCCCAATCAAGTAGGCTTCTTTAATAAGGCTTCTTTAGATGAGACATTAAGAAGCATTCCTCGTGGAGGCCATGTATTAATCGATGCGAATAATACTGACTACATTGACCCCGACATTCTAGATCTAATTGCTGACTTTCAAAACAATACAGCAAGTGCGCACGGCGTCTTTGTTAGCCTTGTAGGATTTAAAGACAAGTATCCTCGACTAGAAGATCGCATCCAGTATGTGGATTTTACCAGCCGTGAGATTCAGAGTACACTGACGCCAGAGCGTGCTCTTGAAATTCTTCAAGAGGGCAATGCTCGATTTAGAAATGGCACTCGCCTTACCCGCTATCTAGGACGCCAGTTAGATGCCGCCTCTGCTGGGCAGTTTCCCATGGCGGTTGTCCTTAATTGCATCGATTCGAGGACACCTACGGAACTTATTTTCGATCTTGGCTTAGGTGATATTTTCAGTGTTCGCATCGCTGGCAATACTATTAGCAATAAAGTCTTGGGCAGTATCGAATATGGCTGCGCCGTGGCAGGAGCTAAACTCATTTTAGTCATGGGTCACACATCTTGCGGTGCCGTCAATGCTGCGATTGATCTGATCTGTAATCATAAAAATGCGCATGAAGCAACAGGTTGTGTCAATTTACAATCCTTAATTGAAGAAATTCAACAGTCTGTGGATCTTGATGCCTGCAAGAAATTGAATTCATGGGGCACGGAGCAGAAAAAAGCTTTCGCAGATGATGTTTCTTACCGAAATGTCCTTAGAACGATGAAAATGATCCGCAAACGCAGCTCTACACTCGATGAGCTCTTAAAACAAGGTAAAATCGCGATTGTAGGAGCCATGTATGACATTGCGACCGCTGAAGTCTCCTTCTTTCAGGCCCCTTCAGACGGCTCAGAAAACACACAATAAAGGAAGAACGTGTGTCTGTAAATCGAAGAGAGAATAGATTCACGAGGCATCAATAAATTGATGCCTCTTTCTATCAAATAGAAAGAACAATTTTGCCTGTTGTCTGTCGGCTTTCTATTAATCGATGAGCTTCTGGAGCATCTTTAAGAGGAACCACTCGATCGATTTTTAACTTTAACCAACCTTCTTGAATTCCTCTAAGAACTGCATGAGCGCGGTTTAGCATCTCTTCCCTATTTAGTAGAAAGTTCGGCAAACTACCACCAGATAAGGTGAGCGATTTGGCCATTAAAGCGTTGGGGATAATCGCTTCTGCAGGGCCACTGGCAGCACAAAAAATTACAATATGTCCCCTCCTTGCGGCAGCTTCTAAGTTACCTTTAAATGTTGTTTTCCCTACGCCATCGATGATAAGGTCGGCACCATGATCGTGCGTCAACCGTTTGACTTCTTCAACAAAATCTTGCTGCGTATAAAGAATGACTGCGCTAGCACCAGCCTCTTTTGCTATTTTAGCTTTCTCTTCTGTAGAAACTGTCCCAATAACTTTAGCGCCTAGATGCCGGGCCCATTGAACAAGAAGCAACCCCATACCACCTGCAGCGGCATGAATTAAAACAACATCACCAGGTTTTGGTTTGCGAAATTCATGGAGTAAATAATGAGCTGTCATCCCCTGTAAAGGAAAGGCGGCACCATACTCAAAAGAAAAACCTTCTGGCAAGGGAATTAGGCTATCTGCATTCACAATACTTGCCTCGGCGTAAGCACCAGGCTGGTGTACATAAGCTACGCGATCACCAACTTGGATCGAAGTTACACCCTCTCCAATCAATTCCACTATTCCAGCTGCTTCAGAGCCTGGAATGTAGGGAAGCTCTCTTGGGTAGGTACCTTTACGTTGATAAATTTCAATAAAATTTACCCCTGCCGTAGCCAAACGCACAAGGACTTGCCCTTTTGATGGCTTGCCGATGGCTTCCTCTTGTAGCTTCAGAACTTCCGGTCCACCATATTCGCTGACTACTATCGCCTTCATATTTTCCTCCTATAATTTAATAATAAACTTACATATGGCTGATTCCTGTTTTGTGTTGCTATTTTCTCCATTAAAAAACTTAAATAGCAGAAATCGTTTTCTTCTAAAAGGTTTGATCGCTATGTTAGATGCTATAAATCTAAAAGTGGTAGCAAATGATTAGTGAAGAACGCTTAACAGCAGCCATCTGGGGACAGCTTATCGGTGATGCCATCGCACTTGGAAGTCATTGGATTTACCAACCTGAATTGTTGAGGCTTGAGTACCCGGAAGGGTTGAAAGGGTTCGAAATGCCTAAAAAAGGGCATTATCATTATGGAAAAGTTTCAGGCGACTCTACACATTACGGGGAAGGATGCCGACTCATGCTTCAGTCAATTGCAGAGAAAAGGGAGTTTTCCAAAAAAGATTTTACCCACAGATTCCAATCATTCTTCGGGAGCTCTCTTCAAACAGGCTACATCGACCATGCTACACGAGAAACTCTGCGAAACATTCACGCCAAAATAGAACCTTCTGGTGCTGATGATGATCAAATGGCAACCGCGACGCGCCTTGCTCCACTTGTCGCATTTTATTGTGAAAAAGCGAATTTGCAAGATTTTGTCAAACAAGCCACCCAAATAGGGCAAAACCATCACAAAAGTTTAGCTTACATGGAGTGCAATGCCTCTATTTTAGCCGATTTAATGAAGGGAGTGGACCTTAGAACTGCTTTTAAAAAGCAAGTTTCTCATTCTATTTGTGGGCCTAAGATTGAATCAGCTCTAATCCAAGAAAAGGGAGATCTCTACGAAATAACGCAACAGTTTGGCATATCTTGCGGGCTAGATGAGGCCTTTCCTTGTTCGATTTATATAGCTCTTGCTTTCGATGGCCATTTTGAAAAAGCTCTTCTCGCCAACGTTCAAGCTGGGGGTGATAGTGCCGGTAGAGGGGGCCTTTTAGGAAGTTGGCTTGGGGCTTACCAAGGCATAGCGGCTATTCCTCAAAATTGGATGATGAAATTAAGGGGGAAAGAGCTGATCCAGTACTGGATCAATGAGTTGATCCGGTCAAGCAACATTGAGACTCAACCTTCAATAGCCTAAAGGAGCTAACTTTTCGAAGTTGGAAGGTATTTCTATCTAAAATGATTAAACCCCACGGTTTCAATGCGACGCAAATTCTGTATTAAAAAATTTATTTTTTTGCTCTTTTGTTCTTTTAGTCAATTGGTAGGAGACTTTAATGAACCTAAATATAAAGTGGTTAAAGCTGAAGAAAACATAGAAATTCGCTCCTATCCCCATCTGCTAGTCGCAGAAGTAAAATTTAATGGAAAACGAAAAGAAGCTTTAAAAGAAGGCTTTAAGGTTTTAGCAGATTACATTTCAGGAAACAACTTTCTAAAACAAAAAATTGAAATGACTGCACCTGTTTTAGAACAATCGTTAACAACGCTTTCGATCCATGAATCCCCTATAAAACAACTTAATGGAAATGAATGGCTTATTAGATATATTTTTCCTGAAAGCTACAATCTAGAAAATGCTCCTAAACCCCATAATGCTTCTATTCAAGTTCTTTTATTACCCGCTAAGCATTTGGCTGTAATTCGCTATTCTGGGCGTACAGGAGATGAAAATGTCACGACTCAAATGACTAAATTACAAAAGTTTATTTGCGACAAACAACTTAAACCCATCGGCCCGCCCATCTTTGCCTACTATAATCCTCCATGGACGCTACCCTTCATGCGTCGCAACGAAATGATGATCTTCTTAGAAGAATAGCGATTTTTTAAGTCTTATTACAAGACTGGTATAAATTGCCCCTACCCATTTTGCGCTCTTTAGACCTAACCGGTAACATCACAAGAGGTGCAGTTTGGTCCATTTTCTCTTTGTTCTAGGAAATCTCAAGGAATAAGGTCATCCGCTACTTTTTTTCACCCAAATAACACTTGTCTTTTTTTTAAAAAAACCTACTATGAGCTTTATAAACTGCTAATGGAAAAATGAAAACTGAACCCCTTTCTCTAGAACACAAATCGCTCTTACGACCAAAATTCCAAGAAATGGGCCTCTGCCTTTCTGAGTACAGTTTTGCTAGTCGCTATTTGTTTAGAAGAGAGTACAATTTAGAAGTCATCTTTGATGATGACAGAATGTGGATTCGCGGTAAAACAAAAGATGGAATCACTTTTTTAATGCCTTTAGAAAATATCCAGCTTATTCCCGAGGAGAGAATTTTAGCTGCTCTTCAATGGGCAGACTGCCTCTACCCTATTCCAGAAAAATGGATTTCTACGCTCAATAGAAACAAATTTTATGTAAATTTTAACCGTAACGAATCAGATTATTTATTTAAACGAGAAAAAATTGCGAGCTATGCAGGAAGAAAGCTGAGTCCTAAACGCAATTTGGTTAAGCAATTTGATGCTTCTCACGAAGCAAAAGTTCTTCCCTATACAAAAAAATATATGGAAGAAGCCCTTTCCATTCTCTATTCCTGGCAAAGCATGTACCCCGGCACATCCTCAGACTTTTCGCCTTGTCAAGATGGACTTGCGAACTCTGACGAACTCAATCTAATAGGTTATATTGTATTTGTTGAAAAAAAGCCGGCAGCCTTTATCCTTGGAGAAATTTTACATTCGACTCTTTTTGATATCCATTTTGCAAAAGCTCTTACTACATATAAGGGGATTTACCCTTTTCTTTTCCAAGAACTGGCCAATCGGTTAGTCTGTCAGGAAATCAATTGTTTAAATTGGGAGCAAGATCTGGGGGAGGAAGGCTTAAGGCAATCCAAACTTTCTTATCAACCCGATGAAATAGCCCACAAATACCGCTTATTTCCCTTATCATAAGCTCACTTCAACATAGCAATTTTCTGTCTCGTAAAGAACGATTTTTGTGATCGTTATAGAAGTTCCTTTTAAGCACTGTGGAGCAATTTCATGCAAAAGGAAATAGGCCATGTTTTCTGCGGTAGGATTGAAAGGGCATATAAAAGGATCTTTTTTCCTTGGTATAGTGTGCAACATCTCAATCACTTTGTCATCACGATCGCAAACTAAGAAATTATGGTCCCAATGATACTCTACCCAACTGCCTATCTTTTCCTTTAAAACAGAGAAGTCAACAACACGGCCTATAGCGTCAAGCTTAGGAGATTCAGCAAAAAGATGAAGATAGTAATTGTGTCCGTGCACAGTTGCACATTTACCTTCGTGGCCCATCACACGATGGCCGGCACAAAAATGCAATTTACGAACACAGCAAATTTTTTTCGTCAAAAAATTCCTCATTTTTTGTTTGAGCTTAAATTATAGGTATTTAGTCCATTTTTTAACACACTAAAGAAATAATGGCAGTTTTCACAAGTTTTTAAATTAAAAAATTTACCAATAAAAAGAATGTTATCCCATAAAAAGATATTCCTTTATAATAATTGATTTATATCGTTGCTGAAAAATTTCAAGCTTTTTGCTTCTAAAAGACTTCAAATCTTTTTTCACAGCAAAATTAGAAACCTACAAAAATAGAGAGGCGCATGAATACGATTGCTGATCAAATCCCAGAAACATGGCCGGAAAAAATGATTCCTCAAGAGGAAAAGAAACCGGGATATGGAACCTTCATGGGAGTTTTTGTTCCCAGTATCTTAATGGTATTTGGTGTCATTATTTTCTTGAGAATGGGTTGGATTGTCGGACAAGGGCTATCTACCGCTTTTCTCATTATCACTTTATCGACCTTTATTGCATTTGTGACTACCCTTTCAATGGCCAGCATTTCGACAAATATCGAAGTTGGAAAAGGAGGGGTTTACTACCTTCTTTCCCGCTCATTAGGGATTGAAATCGGTTCAGCTATCGGAATTCCCCTTTATTTAAAACAATGTTTATCAATTGCCTTTTGCGTGATAGGCTTTGCTGAGTCTTTACATGATTTGATTCCGGCCTGGTCAATCACCTCTATTGGGATCGGAACGCTTTTTTCACTCACCCTGCTCGCTTATTTTTCGCTAAATGGTGCTTTAAGAGTTCAGTTATTTATTTTTGCTGCCATTGTCGCTTCGCTGATCTCTTTTTTCATGGGCGGCAAAGAGATGCTTCCACCTGGCGAGCCCATGCTAATGCCTGAGCCCTTTCAGAAAATTGGATTTTGGACCATTTTTGCTATCTTTTTTCCCGCAATGACGGGCATCGAATCAAGCGTTTCTCTTTCTGGAGATCTTCGCGATCCGGGAAGATCTCTTCCGCTAGGAACATTGAGTGCACTATTAGTCGCCTATGTCATTTACATGGCAATCTCTGTCTTTCTTTCACAAAATGTCCCATTTGAATTATTAATTGGTAATCCTTTTATTATGCAAGCGATTGCAAAAGTGCCAGCCTTAATTATTCTTGGAATTTGGGGAGCTACGATTTCAAGCGCTCTCGGTGGGCTTCTTGGCGCTCCTCGTACACTTCAAGCACTTGCCGAAGATGGGGTTGTTCCCAAATTTTTTGGAAGAAATTTTGGCGTTTCTCAAGAACCAAGAATTGCTACACTCACCACTTGCCTGATCGCTTTATGCGGTGTTTATTTTGGAAGTGTCAATTTGATCGCACCTTTGCTTACGATGATCTGCCTTATCTGCTACGCTGTTTTAAATTTTTCCGCAGGGCTTGAGACACTGATGGATAACCCTAGCTGGCGCCCACGTTTCCGCATCCACTGGAGCATTTCGCTTTTTGGTGCTGCGCTTTGTTTGATGGCAATGATGATGATCGATCCAGGCTACGCTATCTTAGCCTCTTTTTTAGTAGCCTTTATCTATATTATTGCCACGAGAAGAAAGCTGCGCAATTCATGGGATGATATTCGAGAAGGTATCCTGCTTTTCATCTCGCGTTTTGCGATTTACCGCCTTGCGCTAAGTGAGTCCATCTCAAAATCCTGGAGGCCCAACTTTTTAGTTTTTGCGCGCAATAATGAAGGAGCCCTTCTCCATTTTTCTCAGGCCATTACCCAAGGAAAAGGCTTTATTACGATGGCTTCATTTGTAACAACTCCTCTGGAAAGTGACCAGAAAAAAAAGGAACTGGAAAATCGTTTAGTTAAAAATCTCAAAGAAAAACACATTCAAGCTCTTGTTCAAGTTGATTATGCCAAAAAAGTCTACGTAAGCATGCATAGAATGATCGAAAATCACGGTCTTGGACCTTTGACACCTAATACGATTGTCTGCGGCAGCCATAACATTGATGATCTAGAAAACCTTGCTTCAGTCATTTTTAAGGCTCACCAAAGGCAGTGTAACATGGTGATCTTAAACAGCGAAAATGAATCCCTTGATTCAAAAATTCATGCTGGCGACATCCATATTTGGTGGCATTCATCTCATAAGGGTAATGGGGAATTCATGCTTGTTTTAGCCTATATGCTCACCCGTAATCCACAATGGAGAAGAGCCAAAATTTGTCTGAAAGCTTTAGTATCTAACGAAATGCAGAGACAGAAAGCTTTTGAAGAGTTTGAGGAGTTGAGCCAAGCGAAAAGGATCCCCTTCGACATTGAAATTTTGGTTTCTCATAAACCTGATGAGGAATACTTAAATTTTGTTCCTAATTTCTCTAAGAATGCAGGCTTAATTTTCCTAAGTTTGGCTCCACCAAGCCAAGAGACCTCTTCAGCCGAGTATGTGGCTTATCTAAAGTCCATTACGGAATTTTCTCAAGAATTCCCAACGGCAGCCTTAGTGCTCAGTTCAGAATTTACTCCTCTTCAGAACATCCTAAACTAAGTTTAAAGGAGAAAAGCAATCGCGCTTTTCTCCTTTTTTTGGCATTTCCTACCAAGCTCTATATTTCCTCTCATTATTTTTAGGGCCACCCCTCTTCGCATAAAGCTCTTTGCCTTTCTTTACTCAATGAGCTAATGATTAAATAGATGTTGTCAACAACCTGTAGAGCCTTTTCTAATTGAGCCAACCCCTCGTCGGTAATTAGTCGATTTCCCGATAAAGCTAAATATTGCAAGGGCATTCCTTCTAAATGAACGAGTCCTTCATCGGTAATAAGGCTACACAATGATAAGTTTAAACTTCGCAAAGGCATTCCTTCTAAATGAGCTAGTCCATTGTCTGTAATAAGTCGACAGCTAGATAAATCTAATTCTTTCAAGGGCATTCCTTCTAAATGAACGAGTCCTTCATCGGTAATAAGGCCACACAATGATAAGTTTAAACTTCGCAAAGGCATTCCTTCTAAATGAATTAGTCCCTTGTCGGTAATAAAGATACAAAATGATAAGTTTAAACTTCGCAAAGGCATTCCTTCTAAATGAGCTAGTCCCTTATCGGTAATAAAGACACAAGATGATAAGTTTAAACTTCGCAAGGGCACTCCTTCTAAATGAGCTAATCCTTCGTCGGTAATACATTTAACCCTTGATAAGTCTAATTTTTTTAAGAGCATTCCTTTTAAATGCATAAGCCCCTCAGCAGTAATACTTTCACACCCTGATAAGTTTAATTCTTTTAAGGGGTTTCCTTTTAAGTGAACTAGCCCCTTGTCAGTTATACGCTTACACCCCCCTAAGTATAAATTTTTCAAAGGCAATCCTTTTAAATGGGCTAGCCCATCGTCGGTAATAAGTTCACAACCACTTAACTCCAAAGTTGTTAATTGCATCTCCTTTACAACTTCTAAATCATCATCTTTCAATGTTAAGGATGCAATCTTGAGGTGCTTTAAGTTAGAAAAATGACTAAGTATCCCTAAAAAAGTCTTATCCTCTGATTCTATCCTTAGTTCTTTCAAGCTTACATATTGACTAAGCATATCGGGGTTGTAAAAACCTTTGATTTCAAGTCTTAGAATCTGAGATAAAAACTGATTAAAAAAGTTCCACCTAGATGGATCGATTTCTTTTTCCTTTACAGCCTCGTTAGCTACCTTTTGGATGTCGGTTTTGAGGTCCTTGAGGTTATATTCGTCTGCAAGCTTAAAAACCTCACTGAAATCTGTGAAATCAGTAAGATTGCATATCATAAATTCTTCGCATTGTCTTTTTAAAAAATAATCTTTATTAATTTTTGAAACGACTAAATATCCCCGCACATTATTCTTATTCAGATAAAGCGGCTCATATGACCTAAAGCCCTTAATGTCTAAGTATTCCAGATGCTGAAAATGTCCAAGGACCTCTAAAAAAGTTTTGTCCTCTGATTCTATCTTTAGTTCTTTCAAGCCTATACATTGACTGAGTAGGTTTCGATTGTAGGAACCTACAATTTTCAATTTTTGAATATAGGGTAAGAATTGACTTAAAAAGGCCAACCTAGGCTCATTAATTTCTTCTTCCTTTAAAGCCTCGTTAGCTAATCTTTGAATTTCGGTTTTGAAATCCTCAAGGTGATACTTATCTGCAAGCCTAAAAACCTCACTGAAATCTGTAAATTCAGTAAAATTGCGTATCATGAATTCTTCGCATTGAGTTTTTACAGGACGATGCAGGTATTTTTCAGAAACTTCTAAATATCCCGCCAAATTATCACCGCCAATTTCGAACTGCTCATTAAACATTAAAGCATTTAGGATGCTATCAAATAATTCGAGTTCATCTTCTGGGAAATTCATTTCACTTTGACCTACTTCACGCAGACCAGAATTAAAAAGCAACTTGAAATAATCTCCAAAAAAATGCATTAAGATCGTTTTATGAAAGGGAATTTCCTTATCGTCAAATTTTAATTTGAAATTGCTGCAGTCCTTTAAAATCTCATCTAATTCTGCTCGGTTCATTAGCTTTAGGCAACTTGTAAGAAGGTCATTTTCTTCTTTCCTAAGAACTTCGATAAACAATTTTTTAAAAGCGTTTGATTGATTGTCATGAAGGTAAGTTAAATAGTTTTGTCTCTCATTTAATAGGGAGAGGATAGCATCTAAACCCTCAACTTTTAGGTCTAGTGATGCCAACATTTGGAATTGCATCTGAACATCCTGGTCACTATCATCTTCCTTCTCTCTGTTGGCATTAAAATCAGACAAGTCTTCATCATCACTATCGGATACTAAAGGAGGGAGATGACTGAGATCAACGGGATGGGATAACTGAAAATCTTCATCATCACTACTATTCTCCTCTCCAAAAAAGTTTTCGCTACTTTCTGCACCTAAAGAGTTACCTCGGTTATGGCATTTTATTTCTGAATCTGCAAATGGCAAGCTTTGAGATTGCGGCTGAGCACTGTGATTACTATCCTCGAGAAGAGGCAATGACTGTATCTGAAGGTTTGGCTGTGAATCGTCCTCATCACTACTATCCTCCGCTCCAGAAAAGCTTTCTCTACTTTCTGTACCTAGAGAGTTATCCCGGCTACCAAGTTTTATTTTTGAATCTGTAAATGGCAAGCTTTGAGATTGTTTTTTTGTCTTATCAGAAAAATGGGCAGCTCCTATGGAGCTTGTTATTTTAGTTAACTTTGGTAGGCTTAGGCTATTTAAACTTTTGATATTCTTACCTTTAAAATAGTAAGAAATACCATAAAACGCCACTATTCCTGGAATAAATAGAAAAGGTATCAAAAGAATGGTAGCCAACAAAGTGACTTTTTTTTGTTTTGAACTAAGTCTAATTTGTCCCTCTGAAAAGGGGTGCTTAATATGGTTTAAACAACTAATTCTATTCATTTGACCTCACGGCAGTGGCAGGCATTCTAATGGTTAAAAGTTTAAAAAAATAAAGATTTGTTGAATTAGATTAATTTTTTAACGTGCTTTGAAGAAGATATTTACTTCAAAATTTGCTCAACTCTTCTTAGTTTTATGTAAAATTTGCCTCTGAAAAAAAATCTAATATAGCTTAATGAAAATATCTAAAATAACAAAAACTACTTTAAGAAAAGCTAAGCAGTTTTTGAGACAGAAGCCTATTTGAATAAATCATAATAAACAACTTGTGCGAGCAGAAAACGTAGATTTTCTTGCTGATTCAAAAGTTTTCAGCCTTAATTCTTTACCTTATTCAGCAAAGATAATCTCCTCAAGAATTCCCAAATTGTCTTATAAAATTGCCCATTAATGGCAGTCTCCCTTCAGTAGAACACCTTTTTCTAGGAGGCTTAGCAAAGTCTTTTCCAGCAAAATTTTTCCGGTTCAGGCCTCCTTATTAGAAATCAAATGATGGCAAGAAACCTTAGTTAGTAAAAAAATGCTTCAACAGTTTATGACTCAATCAATCAAAACGCTAGTCTCCCTTCTCACAAGGGATAGGGATATAGGAAAATGAGAAAAATGAATTATTCAAGAGAGCTGAGAAATTGTTAGAGATCGAGTTAGATTGATTAAGCCCAATCTCTAACATTTTAAAAACTGTCAAAAAAATGACATGGAATTACGTTATGCTCAACAACTCTGCCAATTCTAACGATTCTATCAACTTGGTAGCGTCATCAACTGCTCTTTGATAGTATACCACATAGGAATTACAGTCTTGGCGATCACCAAGTTCTTCAATGTGGGTTTTAAGAGCATCTCTATGCTCACACACTTTTGACAATCTCTCATCTGTCAATGAATCCCTATCCATTAAACACGTGATAAGTCCTGTCCTGACATTGGACAAGAAATACTGATGAGCGTTTTTCTTTTCAGCTTCCTGCTGCATTAATGCTGAGCGATAATTAAAAGCCTCATTAAAAAAGTATTCTGCTTTCTTTAAAGCTTCGAAATTTTTGGGGAAAATTCCTACATTTTGTAATACAAGTAGTCCTCGCATATTGGCAATCTGTGATCGCTTAGCCAATAAAAAAGAGTCATTTTCCTGGAAGGACGAAGCGATTTCATCAGCTAAGGTCTGGTAAGACTCACTTAACTGCCGAATTTCTTGAGCTTTTGATAGGTCCCCTATTTGTGCATAGATTCCATGAATAAACCCCAAACGGTTATACTTATAATCAATGAGCTTTTCCATGTCTCCAGCAGACTTAAGTACTTCCTCTGTATGTTTATTCCAATCGAGATCTAGGAGGAATTGCAGCTCTTTTGAAATCCTGACCTCAGGAAGATTTTGATGAGAAAAAGTCAAAAAGCGGAGAGTATCCCCCAGCTCCCTAACCATTCCATAATCAGACGCTTTTTCGACTAAAACTTTTGAATCAATATTAAGGTTTCCAAATTGATTGTTAAAATCATTGCGTTGAGAGTATTCAATAAATTCTGCTAAAGAATTGATTTCTTGCCATCCCTCCGGCTCTTTCACTAATCCCATCATCGATAATTGCAATAATAATGAAAATTCTAGGATACGAGCACTTCTTTCAAATCCACTTGTATCTACAGGAGCTACCTGGTTATAGAGTGTTTCGCTTGTATAATCGGTAATCAAACCCACTAGTTCCCGAATAGTCTCTATTTTATTGCTTCCTAAAACTTCTTTTAACTCTTTAAAGGCAGTTTCATATAGCTCTTTCTTCCCAACCAAATTTTCTTCTTCCTGAGCTTTCCCGCGTAGAGCTCTAGAAGAATTGATTTTATCTTCAACATTGATTGCTGAAGTTGAAGTAGGTGTACCGATAATTTGTCCCATTGGATTCATGAAGGCCCTCCTGGTTTTCTGACATTCTAAAATGGCTTCTGTTAATTTTAAATAAATTTGGGTAAAATAGTAAAAAAAATGAAATAAACCGATGCTTTTACCAAAAGATTTAGAGGGGTGCCCCTACCTTATTTTAGCTCCCATGGAAGGCGTGGGGGATAGAAGTTTTCGCCAAGCGATGGCCTCAGTTGGTGGATTTAACGAAGCTGTTATGGATTTTTTGCGCGTTCCGGCAAATGCTCATGTCAAGAGCCTTGCAAAAGAATATCAAGCTGATGAAACCGCACCTATTCCCCTTGCAGCTCAACTCATGGGATCCGATCCTGCTTTAATGGCCGCTATGGCACAAGAAATCGAAAAACGAGGTGCACCTAGAATTGATGTAAATTGTGGCTGTCCCTCTAATACGGTAACAGGAAGAGGGGCAGGATCTAGTTTATTAAAAACCCCCAATCTCCTCAACGAAGTTGCTCAGGCTGTAGTGAAGGCTGTCAACATTCCAGTTACTGTCAAGATGCGTTCGGGGTATGAGGATACCTCTTTATTTAAAGAAAATCTGCTAGCTGCTCAAGAAAGTGGAATCAGTTATCTTACCTTACATCCAAGAACAAAAGTGGAGGGCTATGGACCTCCTGCTAACTGGGATCTTATCGCAGAAGCTAAGGCCATTTTACATATTCCTGTGGTAGGTAATGGGGATATTCTCAATGTTTCCGACGCTTTAAAGATGCTAAAATACACTAATTGTGACGCTTTAATGATTGGCCGTGGTAGCGTCATTAATCCTTTTATCTTCCATCAGATTCGCGCCCATTTTTCTGGAAAAGAGTACCTTCCTACCTGGAGTCAACTTCACGCTTATCTACAAGTTTATTTGCAGTCAATTCCAGAGGAAATGCCGACCAAAACGAGAATTAATAAGATGAAGCAATTAATGAGCTTTTTGTTTAAAAGTAATTCCGTGTTATTAGAGAAAAAGAAGACAATGCTAACAACAACTTTTACTGAATTAGCGGCTTTTCTTGAGTTTACCATTCCTCTTCTAAAGTCAGGATGGAATTAATTTAGAGAGGAAAGCAAAAGAGCTCTCCCCCCCCCTAACTACTTGCTTTAAAGAATTTCTGCAGCGAGAGCCGCTAGTTCGGAACGCTCTGTTTTTTCTAAAAAAACATTTCCATAAATTTTGTGATCACTAAATCGTCCAACCGTGTAAGTCAAGCCGTTAGAATCTTTATTTAAGTAAGGGTTATCAATTTGAGTGGGATCTCCAGTTAAAATGACTTTGGTTCCTTCCCCAGCACGGGAAATAATGGTCTTTACTTCGTGGGGAGTTAGATTTTGTGCTTCATCAATGATGATAAACATCTTAGGTAGGGAACGGCCTCTAATATAAGTGACAGCTTCCATTTCAATTTTTTTACTCTCCATTACCCATCTCAGCGTTTCATTTGTTTCATGACCAGAAGAACCGCAAAGAAATTCTAAATTATCATAGATCGGCTGCATCCAATTAAAAAGCTTCTCTTCTTTAGTACCAGGCAAATAACCGATATCTCTTCCAAGTGGAATCACGGGGCGGCTGACAAGAATTTTTGTGTAGATGTTTTCATCAAAAACTTTGCGCAAACCACAAGCTAAGGCAAGTAGCGTTTTTCCTGTTCCTGCTCGTCCGATTAAAGTAACAAGCTTGATATCATCCCTAAGCAAAACATCAATCGCACAGCGCTGTTCAACATTTTTGGGTTTTATCCCCCAGATATTTCCTGTTTTTAACAGGGGCTCTATATGATTGCGTACAGGATTGTATTTACCGACCGCCGAAGAGTGTTCTGGAGAGGTCATGATAAAGTACTCATTAGGATAGGGATTTAAATCGGTTCGTTCTAAAACCCCGTCTTTGTAAAAAAGGTCTATCTCGTGTTTACTTAATTCTACCTTACGCACTCCCCGATAAATGGAATCATAGGCAACTTTTAAATTCTCATAATCCTCAGCTTCTATTCCTATAGCTTCCGCTTTGAGGCGAGCAGCAAAATCCTTGGAAAGAAAAACTACTTTTTTTCTTTTTTTTTGTAAAAGATAGGCGATCAGGATAATGCGATTATCATTTACAGAATGAGTAAAAAAGTTTGGCAACTCTTCGTTTAACTCTAGCTGAATGCAAATGGTTGAACCGTTCGGCAGCCTGACCCCCTCATGTAGATTTCCCTCTCCTAAAACATGAAGAGAATCAAGTTTTCTAAACACAGCGCGCGAGTTTTTGCCCAACTCATTGGGTAGACGTTTCATTGTATCCAGCTCCTCAAGCACAGCCACTGGAATGACCACTTCACATTTTGGAAACTTAACAATGCACTCTGGATCATATAAAAGGACGTTAGTGTCAATAACAAATGTTTTTTCTTTCATCTGTTCCCTTCTTTAAAAAATCGATTTGTGACCTATGTTTGGTATAGTTTAAAGAAGAATTTTTTAGCAGCATGTTTAAATAAAATTTGTCATTGATCCTTAATTAATGAGACGCAAAATTTAGCAAACAAATGCTTCGAGCGCTAAATTCATTGACAAAAGTTTCATAAATTTTATAAAATCTTATGTAGATGTGAAAAACATCTTAATAATAGGTGTATATTATGTTTGTTAATGATAAATATTTTAGTTTTCCTCCTTTTTTATCAACTAGCTGGGAGCATGTTCTTTCTTTAAATCTTGAAGAAGAAAATTTGGTGGTCATTCTTTCTACCGGCAAAGACATCAAAATCCCTAATTTAACAAAAGAAGAACTAGAAACGATTTTTAAAGCACACGGTTATTACCTTGAGCGCGAAATCCAACGAAAACGAAAAAGTGAACTTGAAAGCAAACACCACACAAATTCCCCTTTCTTTAATCCCTCTCCAGGAAATAACGAAATCCCACTCTTACGCTTTGGAATGGGGGCTACAGATGGGTTTGGAACAGCTCTTCAACATAACCCCTCTCAGGCCAATGCTCCAGAGATTCCCTCAGAGATTTTAGAAAAAATTTCAGGGATAGCAAAGGTGCTTGCCCCGGAGGACCTCAACCTCCTTCCCACTCCGGAAGACAACTGCAATTGCTACCACTGTCAAATTGCTCGATCTATTCGCTCCTCTTTCAAACATCCGGAAGAAGAAGAGATACTTCCTGAAGAGCTTGTAACAGATGAAGATCTTACCTTCCAAGAGTGGGATATCACACAAGCAGGCGATAAGCTATTCACTGTAACAAACAAACTAAGCCCTGAAGAGAAATACAACGTCTATCTCGGACACCCTGTTGGCTGCACTTGTGGCAAAACTGGTTGTGAACATATTCATGTCGTGCTTAAAAGCTAAAAAATAGAAGAAGTTTTCGCTTTTTCGCTTTTTTTGTTTGCCATCTAAGAAGATGAAGTCGTAAAATTCACCCCTTAAGAACGAGGAGTTTAATTATGCGTAAGGGGTTATTTTTTGCTTGTGCCACTATCTTTTGTTGCATAGGCCAAATGTCTTTTGCTGCAGCTGAATCTTCGCCAAATGCAACCACATTTAGCCCATTCACCGGCAAAGTCATAAGTAATAAAGTTCGACTGAGAAATCAACCAAATCTGGATGGCCAAATCATCAAAGAGCTCAAAAAAGGCGATCTGTTTGTTGTGCTTGGAGAATTAGAGGATTTCTATGCCGTCCAACCACCGACAGATATCAAAGCCTATGTTTTCCGCACTTTTGTTTTAGATAACCAAATCGAGGGCAACAACGTCAATGTGCGCTTGGGTCCCGATTTAGAGTCCCCTATTATCGCTAAACTTAGCTCTGGCGATCATGTTGATGGTGTTACGACAAGCTCTATTAATAACAAATGGTTTGAAATTACGCCTCCTTCTTCGGCTCGATTCTATATCGCGAAGGAATATATCGAAAAGATTGGAGACGCTGGATTGATGGCAAAATTGGCTAAAAAAGAAGCCGACCTTTCTAAACTTCTAGATTCAACGGTCCAGCTAAGCCAAGAAGAGATGGCTAAACCCTATCCAGAAATTAGCTTGGAAACCATTACAAAAAACTACCACACTGTTATTCAAAATCAACAAGAATTTCCTCATTATGCTCTAGAAGCAAAAGAACATTTAGCTCAACTACAGGAAAATTACCTCAACAAAAAAATTGCTTATCTTGAAGCAAAAGCATTTGATAAATCTCCAACAGAAGCTTTTACTTTTAGACCAGAAGCAAGCTCGGCAAACTCAACAATTGCAGTGCCATCTACTTCACAACCCCAAGCTTCTACTTGTCAAATTGCATGGGGTCCCAAAGAAGAATCTCAGTATGAGTTCTGGCTAGGGCAAAATGGCAAAGGCTCGTTAGAGGATTTCTATGCCGATCAAAAAAAGAAGGCTGTGAAACTACAAGGGAAATTAGAATTTTATAATCATGCAATAAAAAACCGCCCAGGAGATTATGTCTTGATTGATAAAGAGAACAATCAGCCTATTGGGTACTTATACAGCACAAAAATTGATCTTGAAAATAAGGTTGGGAGTGAACTTACTCTCGAAGCAGTAGAGAGGCCGAATAACCATTTCGCTTATCCCGCCTATTTTGTGTTATCTCTCGATTAATTCATGGAACTTCGCGAATGGGCAATACAAATCCTTTCTGCTGAAGTCCTCGAAGATAAACTCTTAAAGCCCGAAGTGCTCACTGATGAGCACCCAGGGCCCTCTCTCATTTTTAAAGAACCTTGCCGCCCTCCCCATATGACCTTCAATCGTCGTTCAAAAGAAGAAAAGCTCCCTTCTTTTCAAGAACTTCAATGCGAACAAAACCGTGCCATTTGCCTGCACCGTTTCGCCGGACATGAGCTCTTGGCCGTGGAAATCATGGCCTATGTAATTTTAGCTTTTCCTGATGCCCCTAAATCTTTTCGCAAAGGGGTGGCCCATGTTTTAAAAGAAGAGCAGGGGCATGTAAAAATTTATATGGAGCGTTTGCAGGCGATGGGTGTCACTTTTGGAGACTTACCTTTATACCGCCATTTTTGGGCACACACACCCTATATTCAATCTCCATTGCACTATGTGAGCATGATGAGCCTCACTTTCGAGATGGCGAACCTGGACTTTGCTCCTATCTATGGGAAAATTTTTTCCAATGTTGGCGATAAGGAGTCTGCTGCTTTAATGGCTACAATTCTAAGAGATGAAATTAGCCATGTCCGCTTTGGCTGGCAATGGCTAAACAATCTTAAAGATCAAAATCAATCGGAATGGGAGGCTTGGGAAGCAATTCTTGACACAACCCTATTAACGCCTAAACGAGCAAAAGGCTTTTTTCTACATCCTGAGAATCGCTTTAAAGCAGGAATTAATGCTGAATTTGTTGAGAAATTAAATAAGCTATAGTTTATCCACCTATGCTGCTGTTAATTTGAATCCCATTTCTTCTGATATTAATCTTCTGCAAATTAGGCTACTATAACAAGAGAAGAAACGAACTGGAGCAGCAAAGAAATACTAAATCTAATCCCTATCCCAATGGACAGTCTTTTGTTTCAAAATCTTCAATAGCGATATAGCGAGGGCTTTTCTCAATCAAGCTTAACGTTTTTAAGTCATTTTCTTTACTTAAAGTGTGATCCTTTAGTTTACGCGCTGTCACTAAGACCCTTGTTTCCAAGGTGCCAGCCGTTTTATTAAATGAATCGACAGCATGATCTAAATTTTTTCTTAATGCGTCAAAATGCTCAGTCATTTTTGCGATACGCCGGTACAACTCAGCGCCCAACTCTGAAACAGTTTTAGCATTTTCTGCAACCATTTCTTGACGCCATCCATAGGCTACTGCACGTAAAAGTGCAATCAGAGTTGTAGGTGTTGCTAAAATAACCTTTTGCTCTACCCCACACTCAATAAGAGAAGGATCTTGTTCAAGAGCAGCACTAAAAAACGTTTCTCCAGGCAGAAATAAAACAACAAATTCTGGCATAGAGGGAAATTGGTCCCAATAGGACTTGGCAGATAGCTGGGAGATATGGGTCCGTATTTGTCTTGCATGATCCTTGAGCTTTACTTTCCTAGATTCTTCATCCGAGCAATCTAAAGCCTGAAGATAGGCTTGAAGGGGTGTTTTGGAATCAACGATAATATTTCTATTATTTGGAAGCTTAACGATCATATCAGGCCGAAAACGTTTTTCCTCAACAGCATGGGTTGCCTGTTCTAGAAAATCGCAATACTCAACCATTCCTGCCATCTCAACGACCCTACGCAATTGGATTTCCCCCCAGCGGCCGCGAACATGAGGCATTCTCAAAGCTTGAACCAAGTTAGATGTTTCTTTTTGAAGTTGCGATTGAGTCATAACAACGCTCTTAATTTGCTCTGTCAAGGTCGCAAAGGAGTGCGTTCGGTTTTTTTCGATTTCTTCTATTTTTTTATCAAACAGGGATAATGAATCACGAATCGGTTTGACAAGATCATCAAAAGCCTTATGCTTTAAAGTAAATTCTCCTTTAGCACTCTCTTGCAACTTCTCAAATCTGGCAATAGCTAAATCTAAAAATGACTGGGAATGCCCTTTAAAAATATCTGAAGAGAGCGCTTTAAAGGAGTCGGAAAGTTTACTTTGAGCATCTTGCAAAAGATTCATTTTCTCTGCAAAATTCTTTTTTTCATGATTCAGGATTGTTTCTTTTTCAGCGATTTGCTGTTTGAGAAACACATTTTCATCAAAAGAGGCCCTTATTTCTATACTCTGCTGTTGAAACCGACTTTTTAATTCGTTGAATTGTTTCTCAAGAGAATTTTTTTCAAAGGAGGTGACAGAGTACCGTGACCAAAGGAAAACCGCACAGCCAAAGACAACAAATGAAAATAGACCCAAACTCATTTCAACAAGATTCATGATTTTACTTTAATTTCCGCTCATTAATTTTGGGTATATTAAAACCTTTTTCTGCTAAAATGTCTTCTGAAATTCATGAGGCGCAATGAGAACGTTATTCCAAGATTCTAAATGGTCACTCCCCATCTTGATCCTGCTTGTTTTAGCTCCTATTATGTCTCTTCTCGATATGACAATTACTCGCTTTTTTTATACAATTGGTAACGACCCCGTCGAACATTTCGTCTCACATCCTTTTTTCGACTTTTTATTTGCCAGAGGGCCTTTGCCAGCACAAATCACAGTAGCGATAGCTGTTGTTGTTCTGCCCCTTTCATATATCTTCAAGTCGTTAAGAAGATGGAGGGAGACGGCCATCACCCTTATTTTAACGCTGGCAATTGGAGCTGGACTAGTGACCCACCTAGCTTTAAAAGATCATTGGGGGAGGCCAAGACCCAAGCAAGTGAAGGAATTTGGCGGCTCTCAGGAATTTCGCCCTTTTTATCAGCCTAATTTTCTGCATCAACCCACCCCTTCTCGTTCATTTCCCTGTGGACACTGTACGATGGGTTTTTTCTTTTTCGCTGTTGCCATTGCAGGGAAAAGAATGCAAAATAAAAAAATGGTTTTTTTCGGTTTTGCGCTAGCATGGACATTAGGTATCCTCCTTAGTGTTGCTCGCATAGCTCAAGGAGGGCATTTCCTTAGTGATACTCTATTTTCCGCAGCGATCATGTGGTACGCTGCTTTAATTATGGACTGGTTAGTTTACGCAGATGAAAACGCTTACTCGCTCGCAAAAGCTCGTGTATGATTATGTTTGTGAAACCTTAAAGCAAACAGGAATCGCGCCCACATTTCGTGAAATCCAAAACTACTTTAGCTTTTCTTCTCTTGGAACAGTATATAATTTTGTTAAAATCTTGAAGAGAAAGGGTTTTTTTGTCGATGATAAGCATGCCTCCATTGCTCTTGCAAAACCACAAGATATCCTAAAAACTGAGCAAGAGTGCCAAATTCCTTTTATCGGCTTAGTAGCACAAGGTTTTCCCATTGAAACTTTTCCCAGAACCAAAAACATCAAAGTTCCCTCTTCCTTAGTTCCAGCACCAGACAACACCTATGTTTTAAAAGCTAAGGGGGAAACGTTAAGTGAAGAGCGAATTGCCGATGGAGATTTATTAGTCGTAGAGGCAAGGCAAGAAGCTCAGTATGGGGAAATCGTTCTAGCTACCATCAATAATTATGACACAATCGTAAAACGCTACTACCCTGAAGGCTCCTATGTTCGCTTAGAAGGAAGCCATGATCAGCACCAACCGATTATCCTGGAAAAAGATGAAGTGGTCATCCAAGGAATCCTTATCGGCCTTATACGTATCTATTAAATCTACTTTTTAAAAAACTTACTTATTCCCTTTAATGTCTTTGGATTTAAGATTTATCAAAACTTATCAAACGATCTTATGAAATGTTATGAAGGGAATTACCTTCTTCTCGTATGATAGCTTAATTATTTGGAGTAATGCTTATGACTTTTAGATCTTTGGCTTTGCTTATACCATGCCTATTTGCCTTGAAATGTGCTGAGCCGCTCATTGCTTCTAATGCACATGATGTCGAGCCTATTTATTTTGAGAATTCTCAAGAAGAAAGTATCCATTGGCAAATATCAGATACTCAAGAATTCGATTGGGTTCATCCGGATTTAGAAGGCTACACGAATGTGGAAAGCCTTGAGCTCTTACCACAACTGCAAATGTATCTTAAAGCAAACCAAGAGTGCTACTTTAGATATAGGAAATTTCACGAGGGGTATTTTGGATCATGGTCCCAGCCTGAAGCCTTCAAAGGCTATAGTAAGCCAGCAATTGCCTCTTCCTGGATTAAGCCCTCTACTTTAGATGATGTAAGCTGGGAAGAAGTTCAGCCTTTCCTTCTTCCATTTGATCACCCTCTTAAAAAGAAGTTAGATACAATCTTCACTAAACGTCGTGCAACAACTTCATTTAAATCTATGGGCAAGTCCGGCTTCATTTGCTATAATCTTCGCAAATGGGACAATATCGTTGTGGCAGCCCACGTTAAGATAAAAGGTTATATCATTAAAACTTATCTTGATGACCAAGTTGGCATCACAGAGATTTACGAACTCAAGAAGCGCATTGAAGGAGCTGCTGCAATACAAAATGCCATTAAAGAACTGCAGTTTCAAAGATTTTTCAAAGTTCCCAAAAAATGGCTATACGTTCTCCCTGAAGAACCAGCATTTGTAAATGGGCATAAAAAACACTTTATTTTAATTGCTGAGGATATGAGACTTGCAAGCGAACTTTCTAATTTAAGCCATTGGAAAAAGAGCCTTAATAAAGAACGATTGAAAGCGCTTTTTCTCCTATTAAACCATGTCGGGTTAAAAGACTCTGTCTTTATCAGTAATATCCCCTTTGCTAAAGATGGCAAAATTGCCTTTGTTGATACTGAGCACTACCATTGGTGGCCCGTTCCATTTCATCGCCTTACGCGCTTCCTTAATGCGGAAATGCAAGCTTACTGGAACCTTCTCATCACGACAAATGGAAATGGTTAAAAAATAGAGATTGCTTTATACAAGGAATGACCCTAGTGTTACTCTTCGTCAAACTCATCCGGTTCTGGTTCAAAATCCTCCAACGTCGTAGAATTTCTCCCAGTGATCATTCTTGTAATAGATAGACTCCAAGCCACCACAACATATCCCCATGTAACAGCTGCAAAAACCAAAGGAAAATGGTTTAAAATTCCATAAAAAATAATTACAGCGCCAAGAACCGTCATTAAAACGACTTGAAATGATGCAACTCTAATATGCAACGTTTTTAAGCTCGGAAATTTCCAACGGCTCACCATAAAATAACCAATGATAATCAATATGGCAAAGAGGATCCAAGCCCGTGTGTCCTCAGAAATGGGCAAAAAAGAGCGAAATTCCTCTGAAACAAGAAGCAAGTTAGCCGACACAACTGCAGCAGCTGCTGCTGGGATCGGTAATCCAGTAAAGTTTTTTTTGCCGGCAAGCATCAAATCAGGATTTTCTTTTTCTAATAAGCTCACGACGTTAAAGCGTACCAGTCTAAGTACGCCACACACAGTATAAACCATCGCAGCAGCAGTAAGAAAAAATGAAAAATCTGTGCCAGGTGTGATCGATAAACTTTTCAGAACAATTAAAGGGGGACCAGCTCCAAATGTAATTGCGTCAGCTAGTGAATCAAAAAAACCCCCAAAGCTACTTTCTGCTTTCAAAGCACGGGCGATCGCTCCATCAAACAAATCTGCAAAAGCAGATAGAAGGAGTATTCCTGCTGTTGCGGTTAACACCTGCATATCTGCTTCACCGACCGGAGTCATATTGATCTTAAATATCACAAAAAGACCACAGGTTAAGGCAAACGCGGTGATAATATTTGGAAGAACAGGAACTTTACGTGTTTTATGCATGATCTTTTCTAAATTTTTTTGAGAATCACTATATCGTTTGTTTACTTTTTTGTTAATTCAAGAGATCATTAATCCCAAATTGCCAGAATATCCTTTTTAAACCTTTAGAGCTAAAAAGCCAAGTTAGAATCGCAAAAAGAGACAGATAAGATGAATCCCTCCCCTTTTAACCAAATTGGATACGATTATCAAGGATTTAAGATTGTCAAGGTTCTTCCTATTCCAGAATTGCAATGCGTTTTGCGTGAGATTATCCACGAAAAGAGTGGAGCCTCAGTCATGCACATTGAAACTGACGATACGGAAAATCTTTTTTGCCTCTCTTTTCAGACCCTCCCAGATAGCTCAAACGGTGTAGCACACATTTTAGAACATACCGTCTTATGCGGATCACAAAAGTTTCCTGTAAAAGATCCGTTTTTTGCTATGAGCCGAAGAAGCTTAAACACATTCATGAATGCTCTAACAGGGTCAGATTTTACTTGCTATCCAGCCGCCTCACAAATCGAAAAGGATTTTTATAATTTGCTAGACGTTTATTTAGATGCTGTTTTTCACCCAAAGCTGCATGAATTGAGTTTCCGTCAAGAGGGACATCGTCTTGAGTTTGAAGTATTTGATGATCCAACAACACCTTTGGTCCATCGAGGCATCGTTTTTAACGAAATGAAAGGAGTCATGAACTCTGCAACATCTAGGTTGCAGGAGCTTCTTTCCGAAAAATTATTCCCCCATTTAACTTATGGATGTAATTCAGGGGGAGATCCGAAGATAATCCCTTATTTGAGTTACGAAGAACTCATTGCCTTTCACAAAAAATTTTACAATCCAAGCCGCTGTCTGTTCTTCTTTTATGGCAATTTACCCACACAAAAGCATTTGGATTTTATTCTAGAAAAGGCTTTAAAGGCTGTCGAAAAGGCACCCCCACTACCTATTCTTCCCTTACAACCACGCTATAAAGAACCGGTGAAAATTACAAGCTCCTACCCCCTCGCTCCACATGAAGACACAGAAGAAAAGACCTATGTCGCCTTTGGCTGGTTGACCTGCCTTTTAATTGAACAGGACATTTGCCTAGCATTGGGAATTTTAGAAATCATTTTGATGGACACGGACGCCTCTTTATTGAAAAAAAAGCTGATGCAATCGGGCTTATGTAAACAAGCGCATTCATCCACCGACAATGAAATTAGCGAAGTCCCTTTTAGCATTATTTTAAGAGGCTGTAAAGCTGAGGATGCTGATCAAATTGAGCAATTAATTTTCGATTCTCTTAATGAAATTGTTGAAACTGGCATCCCTCTTGACCTAATTGAAAATGCCATCCATCAGGTAGAGTTTTATAGAAGTGAAATTACAGGTGATCACTCTCCGTTTGGACTTTCGCTTTTCTTTCGTTCGGCTCTTTTTAAACAGCATGGGGGTAAGCCAGAATATGGCCTGATGATCCATTCTCTTTTTGAAGAACTTAGAAATCGAGTGAATTGCGACCCCCAATTTTTTGTTAAGCTGATCCAAAAATATTTTTTAAACAATCCTCATTTTGTACGCATTGTCTTTAACCCCGATAAACATCTTGAAGAAGAAGAGGTCAAAGAGGAAAAGCAAATTTTGCAAGAAATGTGCCAAAGGTTTACTAAAGAGGAAAAAGAACGCTTAGTTAACGAAGCTAAGCGGCTAAAAATCTTCCAAAAAGAGCAAGAAGAGGAAGAGCTTGACGTCCTTCCAAAAATTGATATTGAGGATATCCCTAGAAAAGCGCGCGGATTTCAACTTGACCATCAAGTCATCGATCAACTTAATATCTACCATCACAATTGCTTTACCAACGAGATTGTCTATGCTGACATGACCTTTGTTTTACCTGCCCTCCAGGAAGAAGAGCTCTTTTACATTCGCTTGCTTTCCGTCCTGTTACCACAAATCGGTGTTGGCGAGCGCGATTTTGAAGAGAATTTAAATTATATTCAGGCTCATACTGGTGGGGTTTCTACTTATCTCTCTTTAAATCTGCAGGCAGAAGATCATACGAAGTTTTTCCCCTCTTTTCATATTAGAGGCAAAGCCCTCCATCGCAAGGTAGAAAATCTGTTTTTACTAATTAAAGACATGGCTGAGAAAGCAAACTTCAACGACCTCGAGAGAATCAAAACGATTCTTGTGAAACAAATGAGCGCACTGGAGAGCAGCATCAATTCTCAAGCATTAAAATATGCCATCAACCTTTCCTCATCGGGGTTAAATCTAGCTTCTAAAATTGCCGATGAGTGGTATGGATTACCCTACTATTGGAAACTCAAAGAGCTTGTCGATCATTTCGATCAAAAAAAAGAGCTGCTTCTAGAAAAATTGCTTTACCTGAAAGATCTATTGCTCTGCGGTGGTAAACATGACTTAATTATAAGCTCTGATGACAAAATTTTTAGCTCTCTTTTTAGCCGTAACTTTTATGGGTTAGCTAATTTAAAAACCATTTCGTGTTGCCCATGGAAATGTGACTATCCACTACAGAAAGTAAGCTCTCAAGGCAGGGTAATAGCTTCCCAGGTCGCTTTTACAGGCAAAGTTTTTCCAACTGTTTCCTACGTTCATCCAGATTCGCCAGCTTTGAATATCGCGTCTTACTTATTTGACAACTTAGTTCTTCATAGGAGAATTCGCGAAGAAGGAGGAGCTTATGGAGGAGGGTCTGTTTGTAATTCTCTATCAGGGAACTTCTATTTCTATTCTTACCGCGACCCCAACATTTCCAAAACTTTAGAAGCATTTGAGGTTGCGGTAAACACGATCCTGCAAGGAGAGTTTGATGAGGAAGATCTAGAAGAAGCCAAATTTGAAATGATCCAAAGCCTAGATTCTCCCATTGCTCCAGGAAGCCGAGCAATCGTCGCTTATAGCTGGCTGCAGGAAGGTAAGACTCAGCAAATCAGGCAAAACTTTAGAGATGCTATTTTGGCCATGACGAAAGAAAAAGTCATCGACGCAGTTAAAAGACAAATTGTTCCCCATATGAATCAAAGTACTGATGTGGTTTTCGCAGGGAAAGATCTCCTCGAAAAAGAAAACCAAGCCCTTGCTACTATGGGGAAAATACCTCTAGAGATCCTTAGCTTAGATGCCCCGATTTAAAGATCACGAACAGCTGATTTTGTATTTTCCCGAAGTTTCCATTCATTCTGGGTGATGCCATAGAGAAGATGATGACTTAAAAGATGGCCATGGGGAAGATGGGGATGGGCAAAATGCCCTAATTGCTTCATCCCAATTCTCTGCATCACCCTTTGAGAAGGCTGATTGGCAAGAGCTATGAATGAGACAATTTTCTCAAGATTTAATTTTTCAAAGCCATACTTTAGTGAAGCTCGCGCGCCCTCACAAGCATAGCCCTTCCCCCAAAAATCAAAAGCAAGACGCCACCCAATTTCTACAGCAGGGGTAAAGTAGGCTTGAAAGGAAATCTGTTTTATGCCAACTTCGTAAAATTAAACGATTGGTTTCCATGAATACGTCTTTAACCAATAGTCTTTCCCTTTTTTAATCAGTAGTGAGTCCATTAGGAAGCGTCTTTTTTCTATAATGATAAGAAAGACCAGCCGATTCAATAACACCACCTCCTAAGCAAATACTGTCTTGATAAAAAACAACAGACTGACCTGGTGTAATAGCCCGCTGAGGCACAAGAAATTTAATTAAAGCTTTGCCGTCCTTTATTGACTCGATAATTGCAGGCTGATCTTTTTGTCGATAACGAATTTTCGTAGAACAGGCATAGGGGAAATGTGAGGGAGAATTTCCGATAAAGGTAAGGTCTTTAGCAATCAGCTCATCAGCAAAGAGCGCAGGATGCAAAGCTCCCTGTTCAACAAAAACGACATTGCGCTGGATGTCTTTTCCCACTACAAACCATGCTTCTCCTGCTCCACCAATGGATAAACCCTTTCTCTGCCCAATGGTATAATAGGCAATTCCCTCATGACGCCCGATCACCTTTCCATCTAGCGTTTCAAAATGACCTGGCTGACAGTGGAGGTGTTGGCTTAAAAAATCTTTGAAGTTGCGCTTGCCTATGAAACAGATCCCTGTGCTATCTTTTTTTGAGGCTGTTACAAGCCCTGCGTCTAAGGCCAAACGTCTTACTTCACTCTTTTCCAGATGCCCTATAGGAAAAAGAACCTTTTGCAAGACATTTTCTTTAATCGCATGAAGAAAATAACTCTGGTCTTTTTGGGGGTCTAATCCCTTTATAAGGCAGCGCTGCTCCCCAACAGCAAGATTTTGACAGTAGTGTCCAGTTGCGAGATAATCAGCGCCAAGTTCTAAGGCTTTTTCTAAAAAAACTTGAAACTTGATTTCTCTGTTACAGAGGATGTCAGGATTAGGTGTCTTTCCCTCTAAACATTCTTTTAAAAATTGATCAAAGACCTGAGCACGGTATTCTTTAACGAAATTGACAGCGTAGTAAGGAATATCAATTTTTTTGCATACATTGACTACATCTTCAAAATCAAGGGTTGCAGGACAAACTCCCTCTTCATCTTCATCCCAATTCTTCATAAACATTCCGATAACATTAAAGCCCTGTTGCTTCAGCAATAATGCCGAAACTGAAGAATCAACGCCGCCAGACATTCCAACAACAACTGTTTTCTTGATCATTAATAAACTCTTTAAAATAGATAAGTATATTACCTCATAGGGAATTACTAAAAAAGTGTATTATTAAATTGCTTTTTAATGACAAGTGCATGGTTCATGGCCTTGTTGCATAAATCATCCTACGGCAAACCCATGCAAAATAACTAAATTTAAATCTTTTTAAATTGCCTCACTGAATT
>VKHO01000002.1 GCA_011125455.1 Chlamydiales bacterium STE3
AATTCAGTGAGGCAATTTAAAAAGATTTAAATTTAGTTATTTTGCATGGGTTTGCCGTAGGATGATTTATGCAACAAGGCCTCGCTTACATGCTAAAACGTCTTGAGACAAGAGATTCTTATTCTAAATTTGGGAATAACTTGTAAACGAAGTTTATTAGCATTTGAAGATTAAAGGTTTACGTCATTTGCATTGGAAGTAAAATGCAGTGTTTGTATTGATTTGAAAAAATCTTGGTAAAATTTAGGAAATTCATCTTTCAAAGCTGAGGCTGTGAGGATGTAAGCAATACCATCTTTCAATAAAATAGCATGCATTTGTCTGACTTCTCCCCAAGGTGTTTTTTCATCGAACTGAGAAAGGCTTGCTGTCCCTGCTTTTGTCGAGATTGAACCTAAGTCTTTTAGTTGGCAACCCTGAGAAGCATTAATGTTCTTTATAATTTTTAAATATTCTTTAATGGAGCCATTAAAATGGTCATATCCTAAATTCATGGATGGAGGATAATCGTTCGCTCCTTTACCAACAACCATGACTAAGACATGCTTTGGCAAGCTAATTTTATCAGCAAGACGCCACCCTTGTGGAGGCACAAAGGCAACGGCGTTCTGTATCACTTCTTTGCTTTGCAAGAAGTCTGATCCTTCGACCACTTGATGAACATTTAGGAGGCCACATAAAAAAATGAACAAAAAATTTTTGATGCTGAAAAATCTATTCATACTGGGCTCTAAAAATCTAATTCAAATTTATAAAGGTATTTCCTAGCTCTGTTGCAAAATGCCATTTTAAGCTTCGCTAACATGCAAATTTAATATCAGGATTGCGAATTTTATACGATTAAATTTTATCTCGTAATTTTTTCACAATGAGCTATATCGCTTGGGTCCGCCTAACATTTGCGATTGGCACTCTAAGGATAATTCATAGGCTTTTGCTTTATTGGGATTTTTTACGCTGTTACTATTCTATTTGAGCTGCGCTATGCCCAATGAGCCAATAGGCATTGATTGCAAGTTTGAGCTATTGTTAATTTGTGCTAGCGATTGGGTATTTATGCAAAAAAAACATTGCCAAAAGGGTGATTCATTTTGACATGCTAGGGGAGAGGTTGTACAATCTCTAAATCAGCATCTCCATAAAGAGGGGAATGAAATCATTGGAGTGTTGAAGCTAGATAAATAAATGGCGTAAGTTTGAGTTAAACTAATCTTTGTGAAATGCAAGCCGATTGCGCTTTTTAAATGATGCTGGGTTTGTAAAATCAATATTAACCATTATCGAGTGAGCTATGAAAACTTTAGAGACAAGTCAGGGTAAGATTGAAAAAATATGCGCAGCCCTTCGAAAGGAAACGATTGAGCCAGCAAAGCAAGAAGCAGCAAAAATCATTGAAGATGCCAAAAAGCAAGCTGAACAAATTTTGCATGATGCAAGACATGAAGCTAAGCTAATTAAAGCGCGCACAGCAGCAGAAATCGAACAAGAACGCAAAGTACTCCACTCATCTTTGCTTCAGGCTTCCAAACAAAGTATGGAATCTCTACGACAAGATATAGAACAGAAGCTGTTTAATAGCCAATTAGAGACTTTTCTAGATAAAGAGCTAATTAATCCTCAGGTGGTTGCTGCATTAATTAATGCGGTTGTTAAGGGAATAGAAAATCAAGGGCTTGATGCTGATTTGGAAGCGATTATTGCTAAAGAAGTTTCTCCTAAGGAAGTAAGTGAATTACTGCTAAAAGAAGTCCTTAATCGTTTAAAAGAGAAAGCTGTAACTGTGGGTGCCTTTAAAGGTGGGGCCCAAATCAGAGTTGTCAATAAAAAAATGTATATTGACATTAGTGAAGTGGCCTTGAAAGAGCTTGTTGGTTCTTTTATTCGTAAAGATTTTAGAAACCTTATTTTTAACGTGTAAGCATGAGTAATTATTATTATCTTGGCACCGCTTTGCCAGATTTAAAAATTGGGGAGCCAGCTGAAATCTCTTTTTCCAACCTCATGTTTTGTTATCAACAGAATTTAGCTCCTCAGGATTTTCAAAAGGTACAAGCGATTCGATTGATATTTGACATAGATAATTTAAGGTCATTCTGGCTGAAAGAATCTTTGGATCCTCGAGGTTTCTATGATGAAAATGAATTGGAGGAAATTGTTTTATCCGGAAGTGGCTTTCCTTCCTACGTCTATGACTTTCTTGAACAACAAAAGGATCTAAGCGATCGTCTCCATCACTTTCCTTCACTTGTAGCTCAATATTTTCGCGAAGAAGTAACCTATGCCGATGGTTTTTTAAAAGAATACCTTTCTTTCGAAAGAGGCTTACGTTTAGTGCTTGTGGCTTTCCGAGCAAAAAAATTAAATCGTGATATTTTCAATGAGCTTCAATATGAAAGCCCTGAAGATCCCCTCATTGCTCAAATTTTAAGTCAGAAGGATGCAAAACAATACGAACCTCCCGAACAATATGAGCACGTAAAGCAAATTTTTAATGAATTTGCCGATGACCCTGCAGCCTTAAATAAGGCTTTGGTAGAATACCGTTTTAAAAAAATTGATGAATTAACTGGACTTCAAGTTTTTACAATAGATGCCCTTCTAGCCTATTTTGTGAAATTTATTATGGTTGAAAAGTGGCAAGAGCAAGACCATGAAAAAGGAGTTCAGCTTATAAAAAAAATAATTCAGGAGCCCTCAAATGAATAGCACAAAAGTAGACACTAAGAACAAAAATGCCGATGGGGTAGTGAAAAAAGCCTTTGGAAACTTGCTTCAGGTGAGATTCAATGGCAGTGTAAGGCAAGGAGAGGTTGCTTATGTGCAGGTGGGGGAGACAAAATTAAAAGCAGAAGTGATTGAGATCGTAGGAGATGAAGTTAAGATTCAAGTATTTGAAGACACAACTGGAGTGGCTCTCGATACTCAAGTAGAATTTACAGGAGAGTTGCTAGAGGCAGAGCTTGGACCAGGTCTTCTCTCTTCTATTTATGATGGCTTGCAAAACCCTCTAGAGGAAGTCGCAGACGTTTCAGGTTTTTTTCTTCCTCGCGGTGTTTATCTTCCTCCTCTAAATCGCCAAAAAAAATGGGAGTTTGAGCCAATTGCGAAAGTTGGGCAGATCCTAGAGCGTGGTGATGTTATAGGAACAACAACTGAGGGGCGGTTTCACCATCATATCATGGTCCCTTTTTCACACTTTGGCAAATACACTATTACATGGGTGATCGCATCTGGTTCATTCTCTGTAGATACAGTGGTCGCAAAAGCGACTGACGAAAAAGGTGTGGAACACTCTTTTACAATGGTTCAGAAATGGCCCATTAAAAATGCAATGATGCAGGGAGAAAAGGTGAACCCTCAGAAAATGATGGATACAGGTTTACGCATTATTGATACACAGTTTCCTGTAATGAAAGGAGGAACTTTTTGCACTCCTGGTCCTTTTGGAGCAGGCAAAACGGTGATTCAGCATCATTTGTCAAAGTACTCTTCTGTGGACATTGTTATTGTTGTGGCTTGCGGTGAAAGAGCAGGTGAGGTCGTAGAAGTTCTGCGAGAGTTTCCTCACTTAATCGATCCTCATACTGGTGATACTTTGATGACTCGTACAGTAATTATCTGCAATACATCATCAATGCCAGTGGCAGCGCGAGAGTCCTCTGTTTATATGGGAATTACCATCGGTGAATACTATCGCCAAATGGGCCTTGATGTCCTTGTGTTGGCTGATTCAACATCGCGTTGGGCTCAGGCTCTTCGTGAAATTTCTGGTAGACTTGAAGAAATTCCTGGAGAAGAAGCTTTTCCTGCATATTTGGCCTTTAGAATTGCCGAATTTTATGAACGCTCAGGTGTTATTGCTCTAAAAGCAGGAAAGCAGGGTTCTGTCACAATCTGCGGTGCAGTTTCTCCTGCTGGAGGGAACTTCGAAGAACCTGTCACGCAATCTACTCTAGCCGTTGTAGGAGCATTTTTGGGCTTATCAAGGGAGCGTTCTGACTCACGTCGTTACCCTGCAATTGACCCATTGATGTCATGGTCAAAATACATTCAGGCTGTAGGAAAAGAACTTGAGTCAAAAGCTCCAGGATGGACCGATATGGTTAAACGTGCCGATAAAATTCTTCGGCTAGGCTCTGAAATCGCTAAACGTATGGAAGTTGTTGGCGAAGAAGGCACAGCTCTTGACGAAATAGTTATCTATCTTAAAGCAGAGCTCTACGATTTCAGCTACTTGCAGCAAAATGCATTTGACAAACAGGATGCCTACTGTCCCTTAGATCGACAGATTGCACTTTTTGAATTAATTAATCGTATTTTTGAAAAGAAGTTCGTTTTTTCAGCTCATGATCAGGCGAGAGATTTCTTTCTTAATTTGCAAAACCAGATTAAAAACATGAATTTCATGGAGTATAATTCCAGCCATTATAAGAGTGCTTTTGCTAAAATTGAAGAGACGATCGAAGCGGCTAAATAACTAACCTAAGCTATTGTATTATAAGGATTGAAATGAAAACTGTTTATCAAAGAATTAAAAACATGCGAGGCAACCTTATTACAGTAAATGCTGAAGGGGTTAGCCTTGGCGAGCTTGCCAGGATTGAATTAAAAGATGGAAGGAGCATCTATGCTTCGGTTTTGAGAATTGATGGCAGTGAAGTGACATTACAAGTTTTTAAGAGCTCTAGAGGCATTTCAACAGAGGACAAGGTCATCTTTTTAAAAAAACAGATGCAGGCTGTTTTTGGCGAAACGCTTTTGGGTAGGAGATTAAGTGGTGCCGGCGAGCCAGTCGATGAAGGCCCTAAAGTGATTGGCGAATCAATCAACATTGGTTCTACTTCCTTTAATCCGGTGAAGCGCGTCATTCCAAGAGAAATGGTACGTACAAATATTCCTATGATTGATGTGTTTAATTGCTTGGTAAAATCGCAAAAAATCCCGATCTTTTCCATTCCAGGTGAGCCTTACAACGCTCTTTTAATGCGCATTGCCAATCAAACAGACGCGGATGTAGTACTTATTGGTGGAATGGGCTTAACGTTTAAAGAATATCAAGCATTCATTGATAACGCAGAGGAATCAGGCTCAATGAATAAAACGGTAATGTTCGTTCATCGAGCAACAGACCCTGCGGTTGAATGCATGCTTGTTCCTGATATGGCTTTAGCTTGTGCTGAGAAATTTGCTTTGGAGGGTAAGAGCGTGTTGGTGTTGTTAACCGACATGACAGCTTTTGCGGATGCTAATAAAGAAATTGCCATTACGATGGACCAAGTACCTTCTAATAGAGGGTACCCCGGTTCACTCTATTCTGACTTAGCTTCTCGCTACGAAAAAGCTGTTTTAATTGAGGGAAGTGGTTCTATTACAATTGTTGCTGTTACAACGATGCCTGGCAATGATGTGACACATCCCATTCCTGATAACACAGGATACATTACCGAAGGACAATTTTACCTCCATGGCGGACGTATTGATCCGTTTGGCTCACTCTCTCGCTTAAAGCAACTTGTCATTGGCAATGTGACAAGAGAAGACCATGGAGATCTTGCTAACGCAATGATTCGTCTTTATGCTGAGTCGAAGAAGGCAAGAGAGAGGCAATCAATGGGGTTTCGCCTTTCTAAGTGGGATGAAAAGCTTCTCCATTACTCGTGGCTCTTTGAGGATCGAATGATGAATTTAGATGTAAACTATACCCTTGAGCAAGCATTAGATCTTGGTTGGGAGACGCTAGCCGAATGTTTTGAGTCAAAGGAAGTGGGCATTAAGCAAGCGATTGCCGATAAATATTGGCCAATGGAAAAAGTGAGCCGTTAAGCTATGGCAGAAATTAAATTAACAAAAAATGAGCTTCGAGCTCAGCAAAATCGATTAGACCAGCTGCAAAAATATTTACCTACCTTGCAACTTAAGAAAGCTATGTTGCAAATGGAGGTGAATGAATCAAGGTTAGAAATTGAGAAGCTTGAGAAGCATTTTAATAGTTTTTACGATTGGGTTCAGAGCTTTAGCTATATCTTAAGTGTGACTACTGTTGTTGATTTAAAGAAGTCCATTGAAATCCAAGAAGTATTTAAGCGTTATGAGAACATTGCAGGCGTGGAAGTACCCTACTTTGAAAAAGCTATTTTTAAACCTTTAGAATATAGCTTGTTTGAAACACCCCCTTGGTTAGATAGCGTAATACATGGGTTGCGTAGTTTAGCTGAATCTAAAGTCAAAATTGACATTGGGAAGGAAAAAAAGGATGCTCTAGAAAATGAACTCCGAGAGGTTTCCATAAGAGTTAACCTTTTTGAAAAAGTTCTTATTCCACGAGCGGAGAAAAATATTCGTAAAATCAAAGTATTTCTAGGCGACCAGCAGCTTGCAGCTGTTTCCCAAGCCAAGGTAGCGAAAGCAAAAATTTTGGAGAAGCAGAACAATGCGCTATGATGTTAAAAAGATCCTTTTTGTAGGGCTACAAGAAGATAAAAAAGCATTTTTCGAAAAAGCCCAAACAATTGGCATCATCCATTTTATCGACTTAGATCCAAAAAAGGTTCAAGGTTTCCCGGCCCATTTGCAAGACACTTTAAGGGCAATTAAAGTATTAAGGTCTCTTCCTCCCAGCGAGCAAGAAGAAAATTTTGAAGGCCTGTATTCTCAAGTGATCACCCAAGATATTTTAGCGATCAAAAATAAATTGGATAAGCTCGAAGAAGAATCTCGTGTTATTAAATTAGAGAAGGCAAGAGTAGAAATCTTTGGAAATTTTTCTTTAGAAGATATCGATTATATTCGAAATGAGGGAGGTCGTGTTTTTCAGTTTTACTCAGCAAAGCATGGTGTTGCTGAGAAAATGGTTGATGAGCCCAATCTTATTTATATCGGATCTGAGCATGGTTTGGACTACTTTGTGGGAATCAATTTTCGATTTAAGGATTACGAAGGAATGGTTGAAATGAAAATAGACCAGCCCATCGGTAAGCTGCAACATCGAGCTGATTTTTTGAAAAATGAAATTAAAAAATTTGAAGAAAAGCTTAAAACTTACACAAAGTATGATCGTTTTTTACACCTTAGTGTAATTGAACAAATGAATCTCTTTAACTTGGAAAAAGCTGAAAGCACAGTTCAATCGGAGCTAAACCATGCATTATTTATTGCTTCTGGTTGGGTTCCAATAAATAAGTTAAACGAGTTGACTTTACTTGCTCAGGAGAAATCCATACAGATCGAAGAGATTGCGATAGAGCCTACAGATGTGGTTCCTACTTTTTTGGAAAATCATGGTTTATCAAGGCTTGGCGAAGACCTGATCGGAATTTACGATACCCCATCAACTTCAGATAAAGATCCTTCATTGTGGGTTCTGCTGTTTTTTGCATTGTTCTTTGCTTTTATTGTTGGGGATGGGGGATATGGGGCTGTGTTTTTTGGCCTTACGCTTTACTTCCGCTATAAGCACCCTTCACTTAAGGGATTAAAAAAGCGGATCCTCAATATGGTTACCATTCTTAGCGTTGCGTGCATGGTATGGGGTTTGCTAATTAGTTCATTTTTTGGGCTGAGCTTAAATCCTGACCATCCTCTCCGCAAGGCGTCTTTAACGACTTGGCTTGCCGCTAAAAAAGCTGAGTACCACATTAAAAATAGGGATAAACCTTACATTGATAGTGTTCAAAGAATTCCTCATTTAAAAACAGTTTCCGACCCTAAGCTGTTTCTTTCACAAGGCTATACAGTAGCAAAAGATGGCAAGAAGAATTTTGAAATTTTAAACGGTTATTCGGATGCCATTTTGCTAGAATTGGCTTTGCTTGTTGGAGTGATTCATCTTTGTTTTGGCCTTTTAAGATATGCAAAACGCAATTGGAGTGCTTTTGGATGGGTGGCTTTTCTTATCGGTGGTTATCTTTATTTCCCTAACTATTTAGGAGTTCCTAGCATGCTAACTTATGCATTTGGAATGGATTTAGAAAAAGGCGCTCAATTTGGGTTGTATTTGATGGCGGCTGGCGTTCCCTTTGCTGTAGTTGTGGCTATTATAAGAGCGGGCATTTTGGGAATAGCTGAGATTATGAGTGTCATTCAGGTTTTTGCAGATGCCCTTTCCTATCTCCGTCTTTATGCTCTTGGTCTTGCGGGCTCAATAGTTTCATCAACAATAAATGACATGGCGGACGCGATGCCTTTCGCTATTGCAATTGTCCTTATTATTGGCGCACATATTGTTAATATGTTGCTGGGAATAGTTGGCGGTTTAATTCATGGTTTGCGTCTTAACTTCCTAGAGTGGTATCACTATTCCTTTGAGGGAGGAGGTAAACCATTTAAGGCACTAAAGTTAATTAAGCCAGAATAATATTTAAAGGCTCACCCACATAGTTGAGTGAGAATAAAGGAAATCAGAACTGGAAGGAGAATGAAATGAACTTTAACTTCGATATGGTGGGGCCAGCGTTAGCTCTTGGTCTCTCTGCAATAGGGTGTGCTATTGGATGTGGAATTGCCGGGATGGCTTCGCATGCAGCAATGAGTAGAACAGAAGAAGGACATGGAAAATTTATCGGTCTGGCTTCTGCACCTTCCTCTCAAATTATCTATGGATTCATTTTGATGTTACTGATGAGCCAAAGAATTTTGGCGGGGTCATTATCACCAATTGCGGGTATCGCTATTGGGTTAGCTAGTGGGGCAGCTATTGGTTTTTCAGCTGTTTATCAGGGCAAGGTCTGTGCTTCAGGCATTGAAGCTACCCTAAGGCAACCTTCTGTATTTGGAAAATGTTTTGCAGCGGTTGGGATTATCGAATCCTTTGCGCTGTTTGCATTTGTTTTTGCTCTTCTTATCATGTAAGATGAGATTTAGCTCAAGTTTGCCTTTAGCAGCTTGAGCTATCCTAAGAATTTCCTATCAGATGAATCTGAAATCCTAAGAAGAAAATCTACTTCTAAAAAGTACTTATAATTCTTCTCTTTTATTACATTTCATCTCCATGAGTACAGAAAGCAAATAATCTAAAAGAGGTGAGACTCCTTTGATATCAGTTGAACGAGAAACCGCTTCCCTATAAAGGCTTTCAGCTTCTTGCCACTTTCCCAGGCGTATTTTTACAATACTTGCACGACTTAAATGTTCCGCATTCAATCCAGTGTTGTATTTTGCATCACTGATAATTAATTGGTAATACCTATCTGCTTCCTCTGCTAACGCAATATTGTACATATCAGAAAGCCATAAAGCATCTGGATCTTTCTCTTGTGCTTCCCTATAAAGGCTTTCAGCTTCTTGCCATTTTCCCAGGCGTATTTTTACAATACTTGCACGACCTAAATGTTCCGCATTCAATCCAGTGTTGTATTTTGCATCACTGATAATTAATTGGTAATATCTATCTGCTTCCTCCCAATTCTCTAATGCCTCCTCTGCTGAGGCAATATTGTACATATCAGAAAGCCTTAAAGCATCTGGATCTTTCTCTTGCGCTTTACTATAAAAGTTTTTAGCTTCTTCCCACTTTTTTAGATGAAGTTTAGTGTAGGCGATATTAATACAGTCCTCTGCCTCAAGGTTACTTTCATCACTTTTTGGAATTTTTAAATAAAGTTCTTCTGCTTCTGAAAACTTCCCTAAAAATATCTTAGCAACAGCTGCATTGCATAAATCGTCTAAGCTAATTCGGTTTTTGTGAGAAATATGGGCGTGGAAGATTTGTTCAGCCTCTTGCCATTTTCTTGATTCTATTTTTTTTCTTAAAGCATGGGTAGAAACAACTAAAGGAACTTTTTTATAAGTAAAAAGGATTTTTTCAAAAATAGAATCGGCTTGCTCGAGCTCATTAAAAAGGTACTTAATCGTAGCTGTCCGAGAGAGAAGGTGCAAAGTCTCTACTTCACCGTAAGCCTCTAATGCCTCTTTTAAATAGCGATTGGCATTATGCTCATCTTTTTCGATTGCGTAGTTGTAAGCGATTTCTAAAAGTATAGGAGCGTAGCGATATCCCTCTTTAAAGAGGATTTTACCAAGCCTTTCCTGTTTTCTGAGCATTTTTTCAATTGCTAAATAATCGTGCTTTCCTGCAGCTCTTAGCGCGAGTGACGCCATTTTTTCTTGCAATATTTTTTCTATATCAATGTGGTTCTCTTGGCCTTCCAGCACCATATCATTTGCGTTATTAGCAAGCATTCTTATGGCAAGCAAACTCACTCGAGTAGCGCCCCGATCCATAGCAAGATTACAATAATCGAAAAATTTTTCTGAGTTTGCTGAAGAAAACCAAGCGCATAAAACCGTATCCCCAATGTAGTTTTGCTCAGATGAGTTTATAAATTCTTCTGGAATAGAGTGGTCCGAGGTTTGAGAGTCAAAGAGCTTTAAGAAAATCTCTTTAATAATTGGGTATCTGCTGATTAGAGCTTCATTTTCTGTTAGAAGAGTTTTATTTCGAAGATTTTTGCTTGAGATAAACTTCAAAATTCCTTTTGAAAAAAAATAATTAGCTCTTTCTTGATTCTCGATATATATTTCGGCGTTTTTAAACCTTAAGTGATTTTCTGCTTGATTTAGCTTTTTCCAAGCATAAGATGTGTACCGGATATGACTCTTAGCAGCTGCCTCAAATGAAAGAATATCTTTTTTATTGTTAAGAAAGCTAGCTACGTAAGTAATGAGTTCAGGGACACCAAACAGAAAATGAGATTCAACTTCTCCTTCTTCATCATGTTCATCGACTCTTTGGGATTTCAATTTTTGGTCATTGGGGATTTCGAAGATAGTTCCGACTTCGAAAGCAGAGTCAAAAGGTCTTTTTGAATTTACAGTCATTCTTAGCACTTTGTTTTTTAAAAGGAACTTAATTTAAATTTTTTGATATTATTTGTAAATATATTTTGTTTTTTCATAATAATTCCTGTAAATATATTGAATAATTTACATATGTATAATCTAAAATTTAAATAATTTAAATAATTTAAATTTTTTAGTAACAAACCTACTTAAGATATTTTCTAGAAATAGAAGAAAGCCTAATTTTAAATAAATATTAAATGAAAATTGCCATTTTTTTCAGTTAGTCACCGCGTTTTTATGATAATCAATCTCTAAAGCGCCTCGTTTTCTAGCTTAAGCTGCAATTTAGATGCGCAGCTTTTAAGAATCAAGATGTATCTGCAGTTATTAAATGAATATTTCAATCATCAATAGGAATAGAAAGTTCAAAGAATAAAGCAGAGAATAATTTTCCTCGTCTGAGGATTACACTAAACATGATTTAGAGTCAAAATTAACTCATAGCAATGCTACTTGCTTTTTAAAAGTTTTACCTAAGCTTTTTATCTGGTAGCTATCTTCTTAAACCCTTTTATAGATCACCAAATAAATGGCACTTGTTTAAAGAAGACATATTCCATTTACCCTAAAATCTTATCGTTCTTTGAAAACTCAATATTAGCGTTATAGTCCCTCTTAAATCGCTCTAAGTAAGGCTTAGCTAAAATTTGTAGATTTTCCAAAACCATTACCTCCGGCTGACTAGATTGAAGTTATTGAGTAAGGGAGTTAGGGCTTAAGGATGAGTGTTTTTTGAGTTAAGAGATAGACTGTTTATAGTTTTAATTTAAGTACGCACTAGTTAGCAATTAACTTTAGTTTGAGCTAAAAGTAATGGCCTCTTCCCATATTTGATGGCGCCATTCTTCTAAAAGAGTATTTTCGCTAAAAAGTTCAACTTTATAGGTTAATATTCCATTTGTTTTTAAAAAGTTTTCATTTAATAAGCAGTAAATGTAGAGCCCTTGAAAACGATCAAGGTACAAGGTTTCCACAACCTCTTCTCGATTTCTAAAACGAATTCTAAGCTTAAGATGTAAATCTGGAAGATTTTGGTATTTACTCGTTATGTTCCAGGAAAGGATGAGTCGCTGCCCAATTGTTGGACAAGTTAATTTCGGGTCAGGGGTTCCTATGCGATAGCTTGCTAATTGTTCATGGCTTAAATATTCTGTATGAACACTAAGCATTTGGCTACAGCATCCTGAAAGCAAGAACATAGAAATGAAGAGCAGTTTTAAACTGTTGCGCATTTTAGGGTGGCTATCTGTTCTTGACAGGCCTCTTGTAAAAGTTGTTGATGAGCCCAGTGCAGTAACGCTTCCGTCGTGTTCCATCCTAAGCAGGGATCGGTAATAGAATAGCCATATGCTAGGTCCTGTTTCAAGCGCTGAGAACCAGGGTGGAGGTAGCTTTCAAGCATCACCCCTCGAATTGCAGCATTGCCTTTAAGCAATTGATCGATGATTGATTTAAAAACGGTTTCTTGAACTTCATGCTTTTTACCCGAGTTGTCGTGCGAGCAGTCGATGAGTATTTGTTCTTTTAACCGTGCATCTTTTAAAAAAGAAGTTACTGCTGCTACAGAGTCTGGCTGATAGTTTGGACCCTGCTCGCTCCCTCGTAATACAAGGTGACAATCTGGATTGCCTTTAGAGTGTTTTATGGAAACTTTTCCCTCACGATCTATACCAATGTAAGAGTGGGGTTTTGAAGCAACAATAATCCCGTGTATGGCTGGCTCTATGCTGCCTTCTGGAGTGTTTTTAAATCCTACAGGCATGTCGAGATTGGATGCAATTTGACGATGAATTTGAGAGGAAGCTGTACGAGCGCCGATGCAACCCCAAGAAATAAGATCTCCAATGTAACTATCTAACGACGGGTCAATGAATTCACATGCAGATGGGATTTGTAGAGTGGCAAGATTTGTTAAAAACCGGCGAATTATTCTAAGCCCCTGAGCAATCTGGTTCGTCCCGTTCAAATAGGGATCATATAACATACCTTTCCATCCAGTGGATGTACGTGCTTTTTCAAAATAAGTGCGCATGACAAAAAAAAGTGAGGAGGAACAGGTTTCTTGAAGTTTTTTTAGGCGTTGAGCGTAGTCTAAAGCACCCTTGATATCATGGATTGAACAAGGACCAACAATTACTAAAAGCCTTTGATCTTCGCCATTGAGAATTTTGCTAATCGTCTCTCTTGTTTTTTTTAAAAAAATTTTATTCTTTTCCTCAAGAGGGAATTGTTGGATGAGTTCTGTAGGCGTTTCAATCATATTAGGCTGTAGGTACTTAAAAACCTAAGCTTACCACGAATACTGATGTCGATCAAGTGCTTAGTAGTAGAGAGAGTTGAGAACGTTATCCAACTTCTCATTTAGAATTAATGGAATAGGCGTCCAGCTTGAGGATTACCCCAAAAGAGATATTTTTCAATATGAGTCATTCTTAGGGGGAGTTTTAAGTGAAAAGTAATCAATTAGAAAGAAAAAACACTCCTGGTGATAAATAATTGAAAATATTATACTTTTTCTATTTCATAAATAATCAAACTGCACTCCTAATATAAAGTTAGACTCCTCTTGCTGTCCACAAGATTGGAGAATTGAGACAAGTAGTTAGCTGTTAAATCGTTTTTAAGGAAACAGTATGGAACATCTAGATGAGCTTTTAAAAGGCTTTAGAGATTTTGTCTGGGGACCGCCCTTATTATTGCTTCTCTTAGGAACGGGCCTTTACCTTACTTTTCTTTTGCGCGGAGTGCAATTTAGGTATTTTTTATACGCTTTTAAGCAAATTTATGCAGAACAGAATAAGAATTCTGAAGGGGATATTAATCCTTATGAATCTTTAATGACCTCTTTAGCTGGAGCTATTGGAACAGGCTCGATTGTAGGTGTCTCTACGGCAATTTATGTAGGGGGAGTAGGTGCCCTTTTTTGGATGTGGGTGACTGCGGTACTAGGAATGGCAACGAAATATGCTGAGTCACTTCTTGCGATTAAGTACCGCAATATTGATGCAAGGGGGGAAATGATTGGTGGTCCCATGGAGTACATCGAAAAAGGGCTTAAAATGAAATGGATGGCAGCTCTATTTGCTTTTTTGGGCTGTCTTGCGGCTTTCGGTACAGGAAACCTTGTACAAGTTAATTCAATTGCTGATGCTTTAAATAGTGTTTGGCAGATTGATCCTTGGATTTCTGGTTTGATTCTTGCCATCATCACTGGGGTTGTAATTATTGGGGGAATTAGGTCCATCGGGCAAGTTGCCGGTATTATTGTTCCTTTTATGGCATTGATGTATGTCGGCGGTGGAATGATAATCTTATGTGTAAAATGGCAAAAAGTTCCGATTGCCTTTGTATCTATTTTAACTTCCGCTTTGGATATTCAATCTCTTAGTGGAGGGTTTTTGGGATCTTCTTTAATGATGGCAATCCAAGCAGGTGTCTCACGCAGTGTTTTCTCCAATGAAGCCGGTTTGGGCATTTCTTCTATTGCTGCAGCTGCGGCTCGTACGGACTCTCCGGGGAGGCAGGCAATGATTACGATGACAGGTGCTTTATTTTCCACTTTAATTGTCTGCACAATTACAGGCTTAGTCCTTATTGTTACAGATACGGTAGGTGCTCAATCTCAAGGAGGGGTTGCATTGGCGATCAATGCCTTTTCCTCAATTCTCCCTGGTGGAGAGTACATCGTTACAATTGGACTTATTTTGTTCGCCTTTACCACTGTTCTTGCTTGGGCATACTACGGCGAAAAATGTTTTGAATACTTACTAGGGGAAAAATCCGTTTTTTTCTTTCGCCTTATTTTTTGCGTTTTAGTGATTCCTGGAGCAGCTTTAAAATTAGAAGTGGCCTGGTATTTTGCAGATATCGCTAATGGACTTATGGCAATTCCTAATTTGATTGCTTTAGTTGGCTTGTCAAAAGTCATAGTCAACGAAACGAGCGATTTCTTAAAAATTATTGCACAAGAAAGACTTATAATCTCATAAACCCTTTACTTCAATAACTAGTGAACAAGGTAATGCATGATGACTGTTCTAAGCCACAATGCGGTTGATCTTTTAGAAAATATCTATCGATTAGTGTGGGGAATGCCAATGCTCATTCTAATTATGGGAGTAGGTGTATATTTAACAATTCTTCTAAAAGGGCTGCAATTTCGTTACCTATGGTATGCGTTAAAATTAGCTTTTGGACGCCAACATCATCATGAAGGTAAGGGTGATATCACCCATTTTCAATCTTTAATGACAGCTCTCGCTGCAACAATTGGTATAGGAAACATTGCCGGTGTTGCGACTGCGATGACTGTCGGTGGAAAAGGAGCCCTTTTCTGGATGTGGATTTGTGCCCTGATTGGCATGTCAACAAAGTATGCTGAAGCGATTCTAGCTGTGAAATTTCGTAAAGTGGACCAGAAGGGGGAAATGTGTGGTGGTCCTATGTACTTTATTGAAGGTGGGCTAAAATGGCGTTGGCTAGCAGGAAGCTTTGCTTTATTCGGGGCAATTGCGGCTCTTGGTGGTGGTAATATGATTCAAGCTAATTCTGTAGCGGATGTTGTGTCTAAAATGTTTGCTGTACCACATTCTATTTCAGGAATTGTGCTCGCTATCTTAACAGGTCTAACGATTTTGGGCGGAATTAAAAGCATCGGAAAGGTAGCGTCGTTTTTAGTGCCGTTTATGGCTATTCTCTATATTAGTGGGGGGCTTTTTATCGTCCTCATCAATTATGAGCGCGTGCCTGAAGCGATGATGTCAATTCTCTACCATGCTTTTAATGAGCAAGCAGCCTTCGGTGCTTTTCTTGGATCTAGCGTGATGATGGCCATCCAGGTTGGAGTTAGTCGGGGATTGATGACGAGTGAAGCAGGCCTAGGAACGGCCTCCATTGCAGCTGCCGCTGCTAAAACAGACTTACCTGGTCGACAGGCTTTAGTCTCTATGACAGGAAGTTTTTTAGCAACGATTGTGATGTGCACTGTTACAGGGCTTGTTCTTGGTGTAACGGAAGTATTTGGAACAACTGATGCCAATGGAAAAATCTTGAACGGTGCAGCAATGACATTGGCGGCATTTGAATCTACCTTTGCATTAGGCGGGTATGTTGTGACAATAGGCTTATTGCTATTTGCTTTCACCACTTTATTAGGATGGGCATACTATGGGGAAAAATGTGTGGAGTATCTTTTTGGGGAAAGATGCATCCCGCTTTATCGCTTTCTCTTCATCATTTGCATCATCCCAGGCGCCATCTTACAACTCGAAATTGTATGGAAAATTTCAGATATTACAAACGGCTTAATGGCTTTTCCAAATCTTATAGGGCTTTGTGCTCTTTCTACGGTTGTGAAAAGTGAAACGGTATCGTTCTTAAAAATCGTTGCCGAAGAAAAGAAAAAAGATCGTAAGCTTTTCGAAGTCCAGGCTTTAAAATGAAGGAACGTCTCACAAGAGACATTTTTAATTTAGGGAGAGACCTTGCTTCACCTTTAAAGTCCAAGCAAACTCTCGCCGTCGTTATTTTGCAACATCCTTATGCTTGAATCCTCTTTATTATGCAGATCAATTAGAACAGATTTTTTTTTGGAAGTTAAAACAGAGAAAGCAACAGCAGATACTGTCGTAATTAAGATGCCTGCACCTATGGTGACCATGCCAATGGTTTCGTTTAAATTTTCTTTCTTAGCGTCCCATATCGTTGTTGCAAGTGTAAATAGTATACCAGTAACAGAGGTTGCAGCTCCTGTAAATGCTCCCACGATAGCGCACCTTCCTTCATGAAAAGTGCATGACCCGCAGGTAGGACGAGAATTAAACATCATCGAACACACCTTTATGCGGTAGACGGGAAGAAAGTTAACGTCATCCAGCTACCTCTCCTGAGCGCATAATCGTCGCTTTTTCCGGTCTGATTTTTACCCTGCGACTAGCTCCTAGCATCTCCTGTTCATTCATCGTCATTACTTTCTCTGTTAATCTTTCTCTCAACTTATAGTCGTCATAAACCGGAAGACGAATATACTCTTGGTATGACATCTGATGATCTATCAAGCCAGCTACCATTGCAGGAGTCCTCTTTTGTCCGTTTGTTGTCAGACTCCCGTGGTTGATTACCCAGTTATATAAATCAACATAAATCC
>VKHO01000003.1 GCA_011125455.1 Chlamydiales bacterium STE3
GTGCACCTTGACTTTCCATTCTCCTTCTCCATGGACCTTAAGTCCTGTAGAGTCGAAAATGATATGCCGAGTTTGCTTTCCTTTCGTCAATTGGCTGACTCTTTTATGCAGCGACTTAGCTCGTCTGGAAATCTGTGAATAGCTCGGTACTGGAAGGATGAGACCCATTGCTGTAAAAAGTGACTGGACAAATCCTTGTAAGCTCCTTAGTGAGCGTTTATATACTTCTCTAAGAATCAGCAGCATCAGGATAGCTTCATCAGAATAGGTTGCAGGTCGCCCCGCTCGACAGGTATGATAGGAGGAAAACCAGTTTTTGATAGCTTTTTCATCCATCCAAATGGTTATGCTTCCTCTTTGAATGAGAGCTCTGTTATACTCAGACCAATTTCGGATACGATAAATCGGTTCATTTTGCATGGGTAGTCTCTGTGTTCTTTAGTCAGAAACAGACTACTCCATGCTTTTTTTATTTACCTGCTATTTTAAACTCGATGTGAGGGCTATTGTGCAACAAGGCCGATAAGTAATGGGTTACGCGCTAGACAAGACCACTTTAATTAGCATTTCACTCCCCTGTTTAAAACTATCCTCTTTCGACTACGGAGCTCATGCTAAATGAGTAATCCCTTTAAAATGGGATTTAGATAGAATAGAAATTGTGCGGGCAACAGCAAAAGCGGACAATGCAAGGCCAATAGGTAGAAAACGCTTATACTTTAGTTGAGAATCGTTAAACTTATTCATTAATTTTGTTCGCCCTATCAATATTTTTTGTATGGATCTCATACATATTGACTGACATTATTATCTCCATTGATTAAGTTAAAACAATGCTATATTTTATTTAATAAATCCTATCAATCAAGTTATTTCTCCTAAATTTGTCTCTCTGCGCAAGAAAAAAACCTCAGCAATGGATATTCCTGAGGCTTTTTAAGAGGAAAAGCTATTATGCACTAAACTGCTTACTATGATTTTCTTTCTTTCAGAAATTGAATTTGCTCATATACGGCTAGACAAGGAAATACTAATGGAGAGATAATGAGTAAACCAGTGCCCACAACAGCAGGCACTAACATCTCTTTTGCAATTTCAAATTTGACTTGTTTTGACTGCTTACCTTTTATATCAACTGTTTTCGAACATAAAGCCAGCACCAAGTGGGGAATTCCTTTAAAATAGCACTGCGCTGTCACTGAAACAATAATTGCTAAATCCAAAGCAGCAACAGCTAGAGCAATGGGCAAAAAACGCTTGTATTTTAACTGAGAAGCATTAAACCAATTTATTAATGTCTCTCTTTGTGTCTCAGAGGGTGTTCACAAACTAGAATTTTAAGTATGCTTTTGGATGCAAGATAAACCCAAACAGAACGGCCTTAAATATGAGAAAGCTCTATCCAGGTGATTTAACAGATAAAGAGTGGGAGCTCATAAAACCCCTTTTTAAAACTGATCGAACAAAAGGTGGAAGACCTGCCAAACATTCTAGACGCGAAATACTTAACGCGATTTTTTAT
>VKHO01000004.1 GCA_011125455.1 Chlamydiales bacterium STE3
TAATGTAAGTTGCAAATAACTAATTTGGTAGAAAATTTGTTGCAGCTGCAACAAGAAATCCTAACACTTTAATCTCGAAGCCTTCAGGAGTAACAGCATGAATCTTTCTAGGCAGCATTCTGGAGATCACGCCAAATGCTCCCTCAATAAACTTACGAATATATTTTAAATTTACCCAATCATGTAGATCGATCGGCCGTAAAGAATTAGATTTTGGCTCTGCTATCAATCGTATATTTTCATTTTTCTCTAACCTATCTTGATAGTCGTAATCCAAATAGGCTGAATCACCAAAAATTTCACTCCCTTTTGGTAATTTACGTTCCATACACTTAAACGGCACTGAATCATGTTCACTTCCTGGGCAAAGTATCACTCGCATTGGACAGCCATCTCGTGAAGCTATTACAGAGACTTTGAGCCCATAAAACCATTCGCGTTTACTAAAATTATATCCTCTAAACTCTTCTCCCTGATAAATCCTACAGTTGCGTATTCTTATATTTCTACAAACAGATACAGGAAAGGCATCAACAATATACTCTAATGGCAACTCCCCTTGATTCTTTGCTCTTTGTATAAATTCTAAAATCCCTTCCCAATACGTCGTGGGAATTCCATGCATTCTGCGGTTTAACGCACTTTTGCTTAAATGGTTGCGAATGTAATTGTGCTCCATGAGAAATTGTCTTGCGGTCTCTATGTTGCCATAAAAAAATCGCATAGCCACTACACTTATCAGCATAATTTCTGATGTAGCCAGTTTGGCATTCGGCCAATCTTTATGCTTAATTGAAAGGATATAGTCGTCCAAAAGGCAATAAATCGCTATAATCTGCATTTCCATGGCTTCTTTCTCATTTTTTATTTGTGGAAAAATAAATTTAGAGAAATGAAGCCTTTTTTTTAAGTCGAATCTTTTGAACTTAGTTATTT
>VKHO01000005.1 GCA_011125455.1 Chlamydiales bacterium STE3
GGATTTATGTTGATTTATATAACTGGGTAATCAACCACGGGAGTCTGACAACAAACGGACAAAAGAGGACTCCTGCAATGGTAGCTGGCTTGATAGATCATCAGATGTCATACCAAGAGTATATTCGTCTTCCGGTTTATGACGACTATAAGTTGAGAGAAAGATTAACAGAGAAAGTAATGACGATGAATGAACAGGAGATGCTAGGAGCTAGTCGCAGGGTAAAAATCAGACCGGAAAAAGCGACGATTATGCGCTCAGGAGAGGTAGCTGGATGGCGTTAACTTTCTTCCCGTCTACCCTGTAGAGTCGAAAATGATATCCCGAGTTTGCTTTCCCTTCGTCAATTGGCCGATTCTTTTATGCAGCGACTTAGCTCGTCTGGAAATCTGGGAATAGCTCGGTACTGGAAGTTCGAGACCCATTGCTGTAAAAAGTGACTGGACAAATCCTTGTAAGCTCCTTAGTTGAGCGTTTATATACTTCTCTAAGAATCAGCAGCACCAGGATAGCTTCATCAGAATAGGTTGCAGGTCGCCCCGCTCGACAGGTATGATAGGAGGAAAACCAGTTTTTGATAGCTTTTTCATCCATCCAAATGGTTATGCTTCCTCTTTGAATGAGAGCTCTGTTATACTCAGACCAATTTCGGATACGATAAGTCAGTTTAGTTTGCATGGGTAGTCTCCGTTTGCTTTAGTCAGAAACAGACTACTCCATGCTTTTTTTATTTACCTGCTATTTTAAACTCGATGTGAGGGCTATTGTGCAACAAGGCCGTTTTTTTACACAAAGTGCAATAAAACAATGATAAAAAAAATCTAGCTCTACAAGTAGATAATACCTATTCTATCCTCTTTAACAACGCAATTTTGATTCATGAAAGACAGACGCTACTTTATTACTGGATGTGCAGGTTTTATCGGCTTCCATACAGCTCTTGCGCTTAAAAAACGCGGCGATACGCTTATCGGTTTAGATAATTACAATGATTACTATGATGTGCATTTAAAAACTGCTCGAGAGTCCCTGCTTAGTGCCAATGGAATTAAAGTAATCCGTGGAGATATTTGCGATGCTGAACTTCTCAAGAAAATCACTGAGGAGCATCGCATTACGCATATCATTCATCTAGCAGCTCAGGCAGGGGTACGCTATTCTCTGATTAACCCCCAAGCTTATATAAGAGCTAACATTGAAGGCTTTACGCAAATTTTAGAGTTAGTGAGGCAGTTTCCGCATATTAAGCTTTGCTATGCCTCCTCTTCATCTGTGTATGGTTTGAACACTAAAGTTCCTTATTCTGTCAAAGATCGGACAGACCATCAAGCCAGTTTTTATGGAGTCACCAAAAAAGCTAATGAACTGATGGCCTCTAGCTACCATCATCTCTATAAAATTTCTACCATAGGATTGAGGTTCTTTACAGTTTATGGACCTTGGGGAAGGCCTGATATGGCTTTATATACTTTTACAGAGTCTATTCTGAAAGGAGAACCTCTCAAAATTTACAATTATGGCAAAATGAGCCGAGATTTTACCTATATTGATGACATTGTAGAAGGAATTCTCGCTGCAGTGGATTATAATGGCACACATGAGATCTTTAATTTAGGCAACCATCAACCTGTAGAGCTTTTAGATTTTGTGCAGATTTTGGAAGAGGCTTTGGGTAAAAAAGCCATTAAAAAATTTGAGCCTCTACAGCCTGGAGATATTCTCTCTACCTACGCGGACATTTCGGAAAGCAAGGAAAAGCTAAACTTTTATCCGAAAACTGCCTTAAAAGAGGGGATTTCAAAATTTGTAGAATGGTATCAAAGATATGCGAAAGGGGGGACTTGAACCCCCACGGGATTACTCCCACTACCACCTCAAGGTAGCGCGTATACCGATTCCGCCACTTTCGCATGAGATTAACAAAAAAGCATACTAGCAAAATTGCCGTTATCGCTGCAACTAGAACTTTAACTTTTACGTTTCTTTTTAGTAAAAGCCAGCCTTGATTTAGAAGAGGGGCTCCTTTTCTTTAATTCCTAAAAGATCCTCGATTTTCGGATAAAAGTTGGCATCTGTAATAATTTCCTCTTTTCCTTCTCCCTCATAAAGCCCATAAAGGGCAACAGCAAAATCCAAATCCTCAGGATTTTGGTTGCGCCTTCTGACGATGAGATCGATTATTTCAGGAATAAAGGCTTTTTGCCTTACCGCTCTTCGATAATACTTTACATAGATGTGAGAATAATACTGCTCATAATCATGAAGGCCGACAGGAATGTGGTAGGAAGTGTTTGTTAAGCCAAGCTGTTCTTTGAGCTTAATTACATTGGTTTTTTCAGGGCGCGTTTCTTTTGGGTCATAGGCAATATTTTTGAAGTATTCATAAAATTGCGGAGAGTGTTTATTAACATAGACATGACACCCAAGACAGGTACCTCGAAACTTATCAATAAGAGGGAAGTCTAATTGGAACAAATTAGGGACTTCTTTTAGCATGCTTTCTGTTTCAGTCAGCATGAGATCAATTGCATTTTTATTTAAAATAATATCAGCATCAATAGCAATAAGGATGTCACAATTAGAATTTTGACCTATCTCAAACGTTTTGGTGATGGCCTTAATAAATGGTTTCTCTTCAATAAGTGTAAAATTTTCTACCTGTTCTTTAATGGCTTGCAAGCAAAGGGGAAGAGACCTTTCTCCTGCCGCTCTCACAACGACTTCAGCTTTCAACATGAAATATTTTTCCCTGGATAATGGACTTTTTTTAAATTCCTTAAGCTTTAAGGCGAAAGCCCAAAGTTAAGGATTTAGGTACTGAGTTCAGCAAACAACGAATGGATTTTTTCTTCAAGTTCTGTTGAAAGAAATTGGTGATCGATAGTCAAAAAAGAGCGACTTTCGGCTAAATCTTTGAGTTGCTCTTTTTCACTTAAAGTCAAGGAAATAGCCAGAGGGTGAGAATGCTCTTCACAGTAAAATTGACCCTCTTGAATACGAGAAAGAGCTAAGCGTTTTTTGCACTGACTACAATTTTCGCTAAGATCTATCAAACCATCGTGTCTTAAAATTTTAAGTTTAAAGCTGCTAACAAGATTTTTTGGAGAATTTGCCTGAGGCATATACTCAAGATAGCGTATGAGCAGAGAGAAGAGAATGGGGGAGGGTTTTTGCACAAATTGTGAATTTACAATTGCCGCAAGCAACTCTAGACTTGCATGTAGACAAGCATAGCTTTTGCGTAAAGAGAGATAAGAGTTCAGAAGACTTACATGGTGGGCTTGAAAAAGATCTCCCTTCCCTTTTTTTAAGCAAATTTCGACTAAATTCAATGCTTCAACAGAGGAAAAATTTTTTTTCGCGTAGGCATACTTGATTATTATTCTCAGTAATCCCCATTCTGCGGAAAAGAGAGAGATAATTTGATGATGATCTTGGAAGGGAATGGTTTGCAGGACAATTCCCACGACGCGTGGATAGGTTTCATTAAGTTTCGTTAACATACGATATGGATTATGACAGATTCAAAAAATGAAGAAAATAAGGAAGAGTGGAAGCTTAAAAGTTTGGTAAAAAGGTTCGATCCCAAGCTTAAGTTGGCTCAAATCCCCGGTTTAACTTATGAGCATTTAACTCATCAGATACAGAAGATTCAGGAGCTGCTAAACGTTTTCGTTAATAAGTGGAAACCTAAGATTACGTCATTTCAAACACAAAAAAGCGAATTGGTTGATAGTGTTATCAGTTACTTTGACCAGCAGCGGTATCATCTCAATCACCCTTTCGGTTTAGCTCGTTTAAACACGCCAAAAGATTCTCGGCGAGGGCTCTTTTTTTACAGTTATCCCTTCAATGAATTTTTAGCTTATGAAACAGCAAAAGAGCTGGGGATGTCTGAGAGGATGCTAGAAACGTCTATTGCAGTGATCGATTCTAATGATTTTGTCGATATTCTAGGTAACCTTTCTGCTTCCCAGCCTCATTTTCAAGAAAAAATTTGTAGTAGGCAAAAGCTAATCCCGCAGGCACAAGATCCCTTCCAATTTACTCTCTCTTTTTTTAAAAATAATAATAATCTAATCCTTAAGACCTCGCTAGAGAATTATCACGAGCAAATTGATCCAAAATCTTTTGAAGATGTTTTTATCCTTTCATGGATTATCGGGGAAATGGAGGGATCTGCAAATAAGTATTTGTTGATTCCAAAGAATGGAAAAATGGCCTTTATCAAAAAGAGTTGCCTGACTTGTTTTTCCAGCAATTACTTTGAAACGGATTCTTTTTTAATTGCATTCACGCACATTCATCAACCCCTTTCAGAAGAGGGAAAAGCCGCGATTTTAAATTTCAAAGAAGAAACGATCATTAATATGATGCGGTATTTTGGAAAAAGTGAAGGAGCTATCAGTTGCTTTAAAGATCGCGTGCGTCGTATCAAGGAGGCAGCAAGCAAAAAAAATTGCTACTTGCGTGATTTGGCTCCTATTGGTTTGCGCAAAGAACATTGGAAAGTAGAATCTTTCTTAATAAAGCTTCGCGATGAAGGAATTGCATTTACATAATTAAGTGGAAGATTTTATACTCTTCTCCATACCGCACCGATAGCTCAATCGGATAGAGTACCCGGCTTCGAACCGGGTGGTTAGAGGTTCGAGCCCTCTTCGGTGCATCTTTTTAAAGCAAGTCATGTCAATTCCTATTCTTTTTACTACAAGTAGCCAATATAGCTCAAAAATAAAAGCTCTTTTAACGAAAGGGTCAACACATAGTTTGTTGATTTACAAAGAGTGGATGCGCACAGGAAGCCTCCCTGTCCATGCTCCTGCTTTTTTTAATGCTAAGCAGCTTTTAAAAGAAATTGTAGAAGCCACGGATTTCTCTTTACTCCCTATGAATCGGAAAGTGACAGAAGGCGATGTGCATAAGCTGCTTTTCAAAACGCCCTCAGGGTTTGAAATTGAGTCAGTTGTGATACCTATGCAAGCTGGAGGCACATTATGCGTTTCTTCCCAAGTTGGTTGCAAGATGGCTTGTAGTTTCTGTGAAACCGGGAAGATGGGTTTGATTGGTAATCTGACCTCTCGCGATATTGTTTCGCAAGTTTTTACGGCTAAAAATATTCTTGGGTGTGCACTACGTAACGTTGTATTCATGGGAATGGGAGAACCCTTCGATAATTATGACAGTGTGATGGAAGCTGTACAAATTCTTTGTGATCCGCAAGGGTTCGGTTTTGGAGAGCGGCATATCACTATTTCTACTAGTGGTATTGTTCCCGGAATTGAAAGATTAATGAGAGAGACAAGATATCGTCCAAACCTCGCTGTTTCTCTTAATTCGGCTGACGAAAGTTTGCGCAAAAAATTGATGCCAATTACACGCAAGTATGATTTGAAACAGCTCTACGACGCAATGCGTGCTTTTAATGAGGTGACGGGGAGAAAAATTCTTGTGGCTTATGTTTTAATTAAAGGAAAAAATGATACCCTAGAGCATGCTGATCTTCTTGCTCAATATCTTCAAGGATTGAATGTTAAAATCAATCTTATTCCCTATAACCCCCAGAGCTCAAGCTTGTATGAACAATCAGATATTTCTAATATTCAAAAGTTTAAAGAGCGGTTAAAAATTAAAGGCTTTCATCCCCTTCTTCGTCTGACGAAAGGCAGTAAAATCATGGCAGCTTGTGGGCAACTGGGAAAAAGAGTTAAAACAGAGGACAATCCCTCTTAACTTTTCCCATTAAAATTTTTAACTTTGCGGGTTGGGGAGGAAAAATGTATAATGAAACTATACCAGTTGAGTCTTAACAAAAGAGGTATACTATGAGTCGCAAATCTAAAGCATTGGAATTCATCAATGAGGAATACGATATCGGCATTACCGGTCGACACGTTCTTGTTACGGATGCAATGAAAGACTATGCCCTGGAAAAGTTATCAAAAGTGGAGCGTATTTCTCCTCGAATTGTCGAATTAAATATGGTGATGGATATCCAAAAGCTCGACCATCGGGTGGACATTGTGGCAAAAGTCAATAATTTTAAAGTCAAAAGCCATGCAACTACCGATGATATGTATGCCTCAATCGATAAGGCGGTAGAAAAATTAGAAGCTCAATTGAGAAAATACAAGACTAAAATTCAGGATCACCATGCAAGAGGCGCAAAAACCATTGAAATGAACGTTAATGTGGTGCGCCCTCATCTAGCAGATGCTCTTGAAGAAGTAAATTTCGAAATCGAAGATGCAACTAAGCGTCAAGAAGTTGAGTTCTATCGTCCTCATTCAATTGTCGCTCAAGAGAAAAAATCTCTTAAATACTTGACTCTTGATGAGGCTGTGATGAAGATGGAGCTTTCTCAGGATGCGTTTCTTATTTTTGTCTCCGAGGAAGATCATAAGATAAAAGTGATGTACCGCAGAGAGGATGACAACTACGGAATTATCGAGCCGGATGTCCAATAAAGTCTTCTGTTGTATTAGAAAACTTTTTGTTCCTCAAACTCCCGAGGAGATTGTTAGACAAAAAGTTTTGCAATTGATGACTCAGTCCCTTGACTATCCGCAAAGCGGTTTTGTGGTGGAGCAGGCATTGCATGCAATGCCTCACCTTCATACAAAACCTATATCTCATTTTCCTTCACGAAGAGCTGATATTCTATTTTTTAGTAAAGGAATTCACCCCTCTTATGATCTCTATCCGCTCATTTTGATTGAATGTAAAGCAACTAAGCTAACAGAGAAGGTGATTAATCAAGTAACGAGCTATAATTTTTATATTCAATCCTATATGGTTGCAATTGCCAACCACCATGAAATAAAAACTGGTTGGAAAAATCCATCAGGAGAGTACCATTTTCAAAATGGTCTGCCTTCCTATACACAACTGAAAAGCTTTTTCTGTGCCAATTTATCCAGCTAAGCGAGATAAATATTTCCTTCTAAAACTTGGATTCTTATCGTAGTGGCATCTTCTCCAAGTCCAGAAATATTCATCCCACTCTCAATATTAAATTGCCAACCATGCCAAGGACAAGTGATGCAGCTGCCATCAATTTCCCCCTCCGCTAAAGGGCCTCCCATATGCGGGCAGGCATTATCGAGAGCAAAAATAAGGCCTTTAATATTAAAAAGTGCAATCTCGTTACCCTCACTAAGGGATACTTTTAGGGATTTCCCAACGGGAACATCCTCAACGCGCGCCAGGAATTTAGAATCCATGATCTCCTCCAACGACTCCAGATCTATTCATGGAGAAATAATACGTTGTTGTATAAGGATTTGTTGAAATCGCAGTAAACCAGCCAATTTGACCGTTTAAAAACGCTTGTAATTCTGGGTCGTTATCGGGATCAATGATGGCAAATCCCTCTGGAACAAGAACAATTTCTTTTAATAGAGTTTGAGTGTCTTGTTCTCTATAAAAAGTTAAAGCGATCGTCGCCTTATCTTGATAATCGATTTTAGGCTGCGAATTCATTATCCATACGGAGGAGCCAGGCATGTCGGAAAGAAGAGGACCCCACTTAAATGATTGTGTCTTTGTTTTTAAGGCAGGGTTGTAAGGCTGCAAATTAGTACAAATGTTGCAGGGAAGGGCTTTGCCGTTAAAGCCGATATCGAAGGCAACCTTAATTCTGGTAGGAATTTTTTCACCCGCTTTATTCTTAGCTGCTAAGCGTGCTCCGAGGGGCTCTCGAAGATGGCCGAGATTCATTTTTGTCAAAATTTCTTTAAAGGAAAGACAGAGGAAGTCAGAAGAAGGAGTTTTAATTTGAATGTAATCTGGGAGAGATCCAAGTAAAGAGCCTTTTTGGTTATAAATTTCGATATCAAGGCTAAACATTGATGGGGAGTAGATAGGGTAAAAAGCAACTTGTGTGTACATTTGATCTGACTGAAGGATTGGGATCATCAGGCTTTCGGGAAACCATGCAGGATCACTTGGGGTCCAGTAATCGGAGTCCTTTGTGGCAGCCGAGCAATCATAATAGGAATGGGTGATAGCAAAAGAGAAAGGATGATGCAGAAAGTTTCCAACAAGAAGTCTTGGAAAAATCCAAGAAACATTAAAACCCACTTTACAAGTTCCAGGGAAGCCTCCCAAAAAATGCTCTAATTCAGGAATTTCTCTTGCAGGGTAGAGAAATAAAGCTTGATAAGGGGAGAGATCTCCAAGCGCTTTTGTGTGTGTTAGCGTTTCGCCTTTATGATTAAAAAAAGTAAAGTCCATTTTGCTATCATGCTGGACGGCACCTCCGTTAATTAGAGAAAGAAAAGGTTCTCTTTCAACATCCTTGTAAATGGTAAACCCAGACTCAGGAACTTTTGTTTGAGAATTATTTTCTAAATCTTCAAAGTCATTGTAGACCCTTTGAGCGGTGTGGACAACTGTGCTGAAGTGATCGCCATAGTAGTTAATCACAGCTGCCGGGAAAGGGAAAACAAGATTTTGAGAAGAAAAGAATTCTACCTCAAAACTTCCGAGAAAGTTTTTATCTAAGAGATTTGCTTGCTCTAAAAATGGAAGAAGCTCTATTCGAAAAGCTTTGGCTTCTGTTATAGAAAAGCTAGTACGCGCCAAAAGTCTTCCATCTTCAAAACGTAGCGTTACAACACACTGTATTTCAGCAATATTGCGTTTTAGGAGCCAGTAGCCCATGAACAAAAGCCGCGAGGAAATGTCTTTCGTGTGCATAGCAGGAAAGATAGCGGAAGCGCGAAAAATGGGGCGCGCTTCAATTAATGTATTTTTTTTGTTGTAATTGATAGTACTTAAATGTGAGTAGTAACTGCGCATAAATTAATTTTAATCTACTTTCAAGATTTTTGGGGAATGTTGTAAACATAAATTTTAATTGATACAATGAGTTAAAGGGGTATTTTCATGCAAGAAGACGATCCTGTCGCCCCTCTTTTAGAACAAATTGCTTCCTTATTGAAATTTGTTCAAGAGAGTGCTAAAAAACCAATTAATGGACCATTAGATCCTTCTCTTAAAAAACGTTTAGAAGTCGTTGAGGATTTAGTAGAGAAGTTTAGAGAAGTCACTGTCGATACCTTAAATTCTGAAGGGATTGATGTCGCCACTGTCGCAAAAAAAATTGCGGAAACTCCTGATCAGATTGCTCCAATAGATAGAAGGCTCTTACAAAAATCCACCGAACTTAGCTTGGATACGATTTTACTTAGAAAGGCACTGCAGAGCGCAAAAACGATAGGGAATTCTAGTCAATCAATACATGAACAGACAGAAGAAAAAGCCTCTAAGAAGACAGTAAAGGCTAGACAAAAAAAGTTCAAAAAAATGGGCGGTAATTCCAAATGGATGCCCCTCTAATTTCTGAATCCATTTCAAGTACTTAATAATTATCGAGGGGTTTAATGGGCAACGATGCGCTCTACCAGAGAAATTTAAATTTTCTTTCGAAAAAACAGCCAATTCTAGCAAACCTTCTTCCTTTTCTTATTTCAAATCCATGGAATTTTTGTCGTACCGGTAAAAAGCTTGATCTTAATTTACAAAAAGAAATCGATGGCAAAACAATTACGGTTTATTCTGCGCAAAATATCCAAGTCGAATTGAGGCAATGGGTTGGGATGCACAACCTTAGGGGAATTGATTGGATTGTGGTTTATGGCTTAGGGTTAGGCTACCATTATGAAACATTGCACTCATGGCTTAAAGAAAATCCCGAACACCATTTAGTTTTTTTAGAAGATGACTTAAGTGTCATTCAGCGCTTTTTAGAAACAGAGAAGGCAGAAGCTTTTTTAAATGATAGTCAAGTTGAGCTTTTCTATGTGGACTTAGCAGACCCTCAAGATAACACACTGGACGTTCTTGCTAGAAAATTTATGTACCAAAATATGCTATTTCTTCCCATCACCAGTTATGAAAAATACAGGTTAGAAGAAGCCTCTAAAATACAGTTTTTAATCGACTTTAAAAAAAGCGGCGTTCAGATGTTTATTGGCGAATATCTGGAAAGAGGAAGTGCTTTTTTTAAAAACTTTTATCGTAACCTTTTTCAATATCCTTATTCTTTACAGGGCAACCATTTATGGAAGCATTTCGAAGGAGTCCCAGCAATTATCTGTGGAGCTGGGCCTTCATTGCAAAAAAATATTGAATTATTGAAGACATTAAAGGATAGGGCATTAGTTTTTGCTGGTGGAACCGCCATGAATGCCCTAAATGTCTATGGGCTAACTCCACATTTTGGACTTGGCGTTGATCCCTTTCCTGCTCAATTCACACGCTTAATAATGAATTGTGGGTTTGAAACACCCTTTTTCTACCGTAGTCGGATGAATGCTCAAGCTTTAGAGATGATTCACGGGCAAAAACTTTATTTAGCTGGTGCATCGGGTTATCCTATAGCTAATTGGTTCGACGAAAAGTTGCATCTGCAACACCCTAACCTAGACGAGGGATGCAATGTCATTAACATGAGTTTAAGTATTGCGGAGGCATTGGGCTGTAACCCGATTATCTGTGTTGGCGTAGACTTAGCTTATTCACAAGGCCAATCTTACGCACCTGGCATTGAGATGCATGCGATTCATGATACTAAAGAAAACCTCATCACCAAAAGCACTGAGGAAGAATTAGTTCTGCAAAATGATATTTATGGCCAACCTATTTATACACTTTGGAAGTGGATCCAAGAGTCTGTGTGGTTTTCTCATTTCGCACATTCCCATCCTAATTTAACTTTTTTGAATGCGACAGAGGGGGGGATCGGTTTTAAAGGAGTTCCAAACGTCACTTTAGAAGAAGCGGCAAAACAATTTCTGCATACTCAATATGACTTTGAATCTCGGTTACATGGTGAAATGCTATCTATAGCTATGCCTGAAGACGTGAATAAAAGACATATTAAAGAAGTGTTGCAAGAATTTGTTGAAAGCTTAAACCGATGCATTGAAATTCTTAAAGAAATCTATAGTCATAACCCGGAGTTGTGGGAAGAAAAAAAACCGGTGGTTGATGAAGCTTTAAAACCTTTAGAGGATAGACTAAAGCAAGAAAATGCCTATAAAGTACTCTTAAAGGTTTTCGACGAAAACTACAACGCTTATATAAAAATTAGTACAGCAGAAGCAACGGCTTCTTCGAAAATATTAAATCAGCTTTCTGGCCGATTTGCCTACCTAATGGAAATTGCTGTTGAAAATCTGCGCTATATTGATCAAGCTTTACAAAAGGAAAATAAATTGGAAGCGCTTTTACCTGTGGCTGATAAGATTGCACCGCATCAGCAGCGGATTTCTTATGAGGAAAGAGACAATCAGGAGAACCTTGTTGAGACCCATTTTAAAAATGGCTTGACGCTCAAGCAGTTTGTTGTTCATGGCCAACTTGAGGGGCCTTCTATCCTTGTAAGTAAAGACAATACTCTTCTTGCCCAAAGCGATTACGTGAATGGTAAAAAAATGGGAAAAGCACGTTTTTTCTACCCAAATGGGCAGATAGCCTCTCTCCAAGAATTTAAAGAAGGATTAGCCGAGGGAAAGCAGGAATATTATTATGATAATGGGACCATAAAGAGCAGGATTTCTTACAAAGAAGGCCGCTTGGATGGTGAAGTCATGCTATTTTATCCGAATGAGCAGATCAAAAGACATTTACAGTTTAGCAAAGGGAAAAGACATGGTTTTGACCGGATCTATGATGAATTAGGTATGCTAAAAATTGAAGCAGAGTATGAACAAGGTAAGCCAAAAAATTCTGCTAGAATGTGGCATAGCAATGGGTCTTTAGCTAAAGAAGTCCTTTTCGACGGGACGGGAATGCCTATCAAAACGCAAGTTTGGGATAAAGAAGGTCATTTTTTGCCAGACCATGCTAGGCCTTTAGATTATTTTGACCAGGTGACTCAGCAGACTGGCAACCTGACGACGGCTCTTGACCAAATGGTGCAAAAGCTAGAGGATGCAGTAGTGAGTATTGCTGAGGAGGAAAGAGCCCAAGGGGGTAAGACCTATGACTGGGTGGAGCAAGACTTACATAACCTGAATGCACAGCTTGCCGAATTAAAGAAGATTGGAGAAGATCTAACGGATGAGTCAGGTGTTAAAGAAGGAGCTCAGGAACCCCTTTGGAAAACACCTTCCTCAAAAAAACTTATTCAGCAATACCTTGAAGTGATTACAGGTACTATGCAAGAAACTATGAAGGAGATGACTTCAGAATTGAATACATTGCAAAAAATGGTGCGCGAAAAAGAGGAGAAAAAAACCGAAGACAAATACAAGTCATGACGGAAAGCCTTTTTGAGGAGAACTTAAATAAATTTTCAAAAATATGTGTTAAAACATCATTAATCCTTCCTAATTTAGAAACGTGTCAGTTTGAGCCTTGTCTAACCCAGCAGGGTGAATTTAATATAAAAAAAAATGGCCTCTTCCTGCATTCCCAAAAAGGAGCTATTGAAGAAGCTCAGAATTTGCTAAAGCCTATTCTGTGTGAAAATCTGGAGACTTTGTATATTTATGGCATCGGTCTTGGTTATAATTACTTTGCAGCAAGAGAATGGTTAAAAGAAAATCCTGATCGGAAAATTATTTTTTTAGAAGATGATCTTTCCTTTTTAAAATTTTTTTTATCTACAGAACGCGCTGCGGAGATTTTAAACAATCGTCAGGTCAGAATTGCTGTTGTTAATCCTGATTTAATGGTAAGTAGCGGGAAGATGGGTGTTGATGGAGCTGAGGTTTTTCTAGAACGGTGTAGAACCAATTACTCTACCGTTGCTTTGCCCTTTTATTGGACTAATCGTAGAGATGATTTTCGAAAAGTCATCCAAGGAATAAGTAAGCTTCTATTTATCTTCTCTAACCGACTTTTCGAAGAGGTATGTCATGAGCTTTTAGCACCTAACTTCTATTCTAAATTTGCAAAAATTCATGAAACACAGACGATTAAAGGTCTGCTGGGGATGTTTGCCAATATCCCTTGCTTTATTATTGGTGCAGGTCCTTCATTGCAAAAAGATTTACCTTTATTGGCAGAGCTAGAAGATAAAGCGCTTTTTTTTGCCGCAGGAAGCGCTGTAAATGTGCTAAATTCTTCTGGTATCTATAGCCATTTCGGAGGAGGCATCGATCCGACGAAAGTGCAAATCAGTCGCATGAGAACAAACGCCGCTTTCGAAACTCCTTTCTTTTATACGAATCGCTTTAATAGCGAAGCTTTTGATCTTATCCATGGTCCGAAAATTTTTACGCCCCAAGATCCTGAAAAAAAATGGTATGCTTGGTTCCAAAATGAGGTTAACATTGCGAATCCATTTGCTATCAATACTGGCTTTTCAACCTCCAATTTTTGCACCTCGATCGCTTTGCACCTTGGGTGCAATCCGATCATTTATCTAGGAATGGATATGGCTTACAGCGAAGGGGTAAAATACACGTCGGGTGTCGAGGCTTATCCTGGAGATAGTAAAGAAGTCCAGGAAAGCTTAAAAAAACAGCACCCTGACGCAATCCGAGTTGCCAATTACGAAGGGAAGGTTTTTGACACAACTATTTCTTTTATTCATGAATCCAATTGGATGACAGTGCAGGCGTTGGAACATTCAAAAACGCAATTTCTATATGGTTCAATGGAGGGGTTTGGTGTCAACAAGGTTGAGCGAAAATCTTTAAAGGAAATTGCTGAGCACGATTTAAAGAGGCAGTATGACCTACTCAATCAAATTCATACTGCAATTGAATCTTCCTATAATAGGGTCTTGCAAAAAGATGTTCAACGGACATTGCAGAAATGGAAGAGAAGCTTGAGCCAATGTCTTTATTTGTTAATGAAAATGGAACGCGAATGTCAGCAGCAGTTGAAAAAGATAAAAAATGGCGAAAACTTTTCAACTGCTTATACTCCTCAATGGATAATCGATGAAATGGCTCTCGAGCACGAGCCAGCATTCCAAAACTTATTAAAAAATGTTTGTGAAGCAACTGAACTTTTTTTTATGGGGGATAGGATGGATTTTCGCTACCATGAAAGTCCCTCATTTCGGGAAAAAATCCTATTAGAGTTGTCTATCAAGCAAGCTTGTTATGTAAAAATGATTGAAGTGGGAAAGCTCCATATGCAGCCATTAAAAAGCTCTTTAAAAAGATGGCCAAAAATAAAGCCAAAGAAGAGTGAATTTTTGAAACTAGATAAAAGTGACAGTTACTCCTTTGAAAATGGAATTCTTTGCATTTTCGATGAAGAGCTTTCAATTGCTATTAAAGAGCCATTTTGTCCAAGTTTAATACCTACAGATCTCATGGAAACTCCTGAGTGGAAGAACCGATTGCCCATTCGAGAAGTTTATGTTTATAAAGATAAAATCATGGAAGGAGAATGCATCCAGTACTATCCGGACGGGAGCATTAAAGCAAGGCAGTTTTATCAAGATGGCCTTTTGCATGGGCCCTCAATCTTCTTTAGCTTGGAGGGGAATATTTTAGCGCAAAGTTGGTTTTATAAGGGGAAAAGAGAAGGCAAAACTCAGCGCTTTTTTATTTCCGGAGAATATAGTGCAATAGAAAGGTGGCGCAATGGGCTTCGGGAAGGCAAGCAGCTATATTTTTACCCCGAAGGGGCTATCAAAACTTTTCTTGAATTTAACCAGGGTATTCTTCATGGCAAAGTGGAACTTTTCTATTTATCAGGACAACTCAAATTTTCATCCCATTTTCTGAAAGGTAAAAGATCAGGTAAAGAGCAATTTTTTTATCTAGATGGCACAAAAATTTCTGAAGTAGAATATGATGCAAATCAACCAATTGGCACAGCTTTTTTTTGGCACCCAAATGGTCAACTGGCTAAAAAAATTGTTTTCTCCAAAGAGGGAAGAGAGCATATCTTGGAATGGGACATTAAAGGTAAAAAATTGATCGAAGAGCATTTTACACCTGCACACCCTTTAATGAAAGAAGCTGAAATACTTAAGCAATCGATAGTGGAATTAATGAATGGCAAATAACAAAAAGTTTTACAAAAATGCAGAGCTTTGGGCAGCGTCCCATCCAAAAGAGGCGAGATTATTGCCTTATGTCGATTCTAGTGATGTGGAGTTTGCACCAAGCGAGAGGGGTCTAAATCTTAAGGATTCTAAAGGCTTACTGTATGGAGAAAACCCAGAGTTAGAAGCGCAAGAATGGGCTCGAACGCTGTCTTTGGAAAATAGCAATGTTCTTTTTGTCTATGGGATTGGCCTTGGCTATTATTATGTGCCTTTAAAAAGCTGGTTGGCTGCTGACAATTGTCGCCAGCTTATTTTTCTAGAGGACAACTTAAGTGTAATTACTCACTTTTTGCAAACAGATGTGGCAACGGACATTTTAAAAAATCGCCAAGTCCAACTATTTTATTTGCAAGATTTGGATGATGCGGAGACTTTTGAGGTTATTTATTGGTCTACTATGATGGCCAAGTTAAAAGTTTCTGCCCTTCAAAGCTATCAAAGAACCAAAAAAAGTTTTTTTGAAGAACTGACGATCAAGCTGGCATATGATGCTGCCTTAAAGAATGCTCTTTTAGATGAGTACTTGCGTTTTGGGGCAGGTTTTTTCCGTAATTTTTACCCTAATATGCTCAAGTTGCACCACTCTTACTGGGGAAACCGATTATTTGAGAAATTCCAAAAAGTCCCGGCTATTATTTGTGGAGCTGGTCCTTCACTTGAAAAACATATAAAGCATTTAGGGGAACTTACGAATAAAGCTTTAATTTTTGCCGGTGGCTCTTCTTTGAATGCCTTAAGTGCTCAAGGAGTGATTCCCCACTTTGGTGCGGGAATTGATCCAAATCCTGCGCAATATTTAAGGCTCTCATCTAACTCGGCCTTTGAAGTTCCATTTTTTTATCGTAATCGCATGCATGCTGAAGCTTTCGATACTATTCGCGGCCCTCGACTCTATATTTCAGGTTCTGGTGGTTATGATATCGCAGAGTGGTATGAAGAAAAGTTTGGCCTTGAAAGTGATTTTTTAGACGAAGGCCATAATGTTGTTAACTTTTGCCTGGAAGTTGCTAGCCGGCTTGGCTGCGATCCGATTATTTTAGTGGGTATGGATCTTGCTTTTACAGACATGAAGGCCTACGCCCCTGGCGTTATTGATAATGCTCAATTAACAGAGAAAGATTTGCTAGGTGATGTACAGGATGACGACAAAGCTATACTGCGCACTGATATTTATGGCAATCCTGTCTATACACTTTGGAAGTGGATCGCAGAAGCGGATTATATTGGAAATTTTTCTAAGAGCCATCCTGAGTTGAAAATCATTAATGCTACTGAAGGAGGAATTGGCTTTCCTGGGGTTGAAAATCAAACATTTAAGCAAGCTTCAGAGCAATTGCTTAAAAAGGCATTTGACCTACAAGGTCGCGTGCATGGGGAAATTCAAAACGCTGCTTTAAAAGAAGTGACTTTTGAAAAACTATCAGAGATCACAAAAGAGCTTAAAAAGAGCTTAGAAAGAGCTATCGAGCATTTGGAAATCTTAGTTCAAGAGACTTTAAAACTGAAGAAGCAAAAGAAGCTGTCGGAACCCTTACCAGTATCCGGGCTCGCTGCCTTGAGTGAAACGGAGTTAGCCGATGAGCCTGGTTATCAGTATGTTTTAGATATATTTAACGCAGTCTATTCACGTGTTCTGAATAGAAGGCTAATGCAGCTGAAAAAGTTTAGAGCAGGCACAACGTCTGCTATTAAGCTCAAACTAGACCTTCAATTAGAAAAATTTACATTTTTGCAAAATACCGCCAAAGCAAATGTTATTTTAATTGATCATGCCTTGGAGAAAGCTTGTGAAAGCTAAAGAAGAAACTTTATTTTATGCAAATGAGCAGGTTAAGTTAACAACCCCTTATGTTGATGGCTTGATGGAAGGCCAATCGATATTTTATGGGGTCGATGGCCAGGTGTTAGCCAAAACATTTTACCATAAGGGAAAGCTGCATGGGGAATGTCGTTATTATTACGCTGATGGCTCTCTCTTTAGTATTCTGCATTTTAAAGAGGGACGCTTTGATGGTCGTCAAGAATACTTTTATCACAACGGCAGCCCAAAAACAGAAATTCATTTTGCTGATGGGAAGATACAAGGAAGCCCTAAGTTTTTTTAAATCTTTTTAAGGGTTAAAAATGCAATTGGAAACCATCAAAAGTTTGACTGAGGTACCCGGTGAGGATTTTCGAGCACGAATTAATCAAAGAGTGAACTCAATCAGTGCAAAGAATAAATGGGGTAAAATTTTACCGGCTTCGCTTCTCATTTATGGAGTGTTACCTATCCAAATTCTCAGAGTATTAGGGGAATGTCTGTTGAAGGGTACAACCAATGTCTGTAGAGCTCCCTGTTCTAAGAATCCCAGCTTTAAGTTAGGTGTCAAGCAGCTCTTTTTTGGGGGCGTCATGTTAGCGGCCCTCATTACTTCGCCATTATTAATTATTGCTTGGAGTGTCCATTATCAATACAGGTTGTTAAGGGAGGGCAAAGTTTTAGAACTTAAGCGTCTTTTTTAAATGGCCTTGCTTTTTGTAGCAAAACGAGAAAAGTGAGGAAGGGCAATATTAGTAGATTTCGCAAGGATAAGGCTTCTCACAGGTTTGCATGTCTTTTCTGTTACTCATTTACCGAAACGCCCCTCCTTGTTTAACAAATGGGTAAAACATAGGAACGTAAGCATCTTATATTTGCTGCTCTTTTATTTTTTAGGTCTATCTAAAAACATAACAATGCTAAGATCGATAAAAACTTTGCGGTGAGGCTGCTCGAATTGAGTGTGATTGCCATTTTTTGGCCACCACAAATTCATAATCGTTTAAAATTTGGACAGCGCTTTTATCAAAAAGTTTTTTTTCTCGATAATGGGTGTTCTTTTTCCTGCAAAAGGCGATCCCCCCATTACAGCTTTGGCTAAATGACCAAGGCTTTAACATGACTATAATCTTGAATTTTAATTATTGTTATAGAAGTAAAATCCTGGAGTTTAAAGTTGTAATAGAAGGGTTAATAAACTCCACGAAGGTATCTCGGTAAAAAATGCAGCCTGCCATAAGCAAACCACTTTTCGAGTTAAATTTTCTTATTTCCATTTGGTGCTTAAGCATTCAAAATATTGTCTCTTAAGAAAAAGAGCCTTGCTTTATCTGCATTTTATTTGTGTGATATAAGAATCAGCTAATGCAGATAAAAGGCCGTTATTATGCCGATAAGGTTTGAACCAAGCTATACCATTTCAGGTTGTATTGAAAAATTGAATTTTTCAATACAACCCACTTTGTCGCACTTTTTTGAAATTCTAGAATGGATTATTCAACATAGCCACTTAATCTTCTAAAAACATCAAAATAATCATTTTGAAAAATAAAATCTATTTAAATTAAAAATTAGGGTAGTCATAAACAAGTAATGCTATAGAAAAATTGATTTGACATTGCTAGCTATTTTCAGGTTTTCTTCTTTGTCTACACCAAGGAGAAACTTATGAGCTTAGCATGTCCTTCGTGCAATTCAACAACCATCAAGAAAAATGGACATATTCATAGTGGAAAACAAAACCATCAATGCCTTTTATGTAGCAGGCAATTTGTTCTCAATCCCGAAAAAAAATCTATTCCAGAAGAAGAAAGAGTAAAAATTAGATAAGCA
>VKHO01000006.1 GCA_011125455.1 Chlamydiales bacterium STE3
GATTCAATCAACCAAATTTTATCGCTATTTATAGCTTAAGCCATTTAATGGCAAAAAATCCAGGCAAAAAAAAAGCCTCAGCAAAGTGCATTGCTGAGGCGAAAATAAAAAACTTGGCGGCGACCTACTCTCCCACACTCTTGTGTGCAGTACCATCGGCGATGAGAGGCTTGACTTCTGAGTTCGGGATGGGATCAGGTATTTCCCTCTCTCTATTGCCACCAAGAAAATCTTTAATCACTGATTATAATCGACGCTTGAAGTTCTTCTCACATCACTTGCGCTTAATACTTGTGCTTTTATAAACTTTTCCTACCTTTAAAAAAAAGGCGGTCAAGCCAATGGACTTATTAGTATTGGTTAGCTCAACACATTGCTGTGCTTATACACCCAACCTATCAACCATGTAGTCTTCATGGTGTCTCATTGGGATACTTTATCTTGAGGGAGGCTTGGCGTTTAGATGCTTTCAACGCTTATCCTTTCCGAACTTAGCTACCCGGCTATGCTCTTGGCAAAACAACCGGAACACCATTGGTTCGTCCACTTCGGTCCTCTCGTACTAGAAGCAGCTCCTCTCAAGTATCCTGCGCCCACAACAGATAGGGACCAAACTGTCTCACGACGTTTTGAACCCAACTCGCGTACCGCTTTAATTGGCGAACAGCCAAACCCTTGGGACCTTCTTCAGCCCCAGGATGCGATGAGTCGACATCGAGGTGCCAAACCGCCACGTCGATATGAACTCTTGGTGGCGATAAGCCTGTTATCCCCGGAGTACCTTTTATCCGTTGAGCGACGGCGATTCCACTTTCCACCGCCGGATCACTAAGCCCTACTTTCGTATCTGTTCGTCTTGTTGGACTCACAGTCAACTTACCTTATACCTTTACGCTCTTCTCGTGATTGCCAACCACGATGAGGTAAGCTTTGGACTCCTCCGTTACTTTTTAGGAGGATACCGCCCCAGCAAAACTGCCCGTCTGACAATGTCCGAAGCCTGGCTTCACAGGCTTTCGTTAGATTTCCAACTTTTCAAGACTGGTATTTCAACGTTGACTCCATCCCACCTGACGATGGAACTTCTAAGTCTCCCAGTTATCCTACACATGAAAAGTCAGAAGCCAATATCAGAGTACAGTAAAGGTTCACGGGGTCTTTCCGTCTTATTGCGGGTAAACAGCATCTTCACTGCTACTACAATTTCACCGAGTCTCTCGTCGAGACAGCGCCCAGATCGTTATACCATTCGTGCAGGTCGGAACTTACCCGACAAGGAATTTCGCTACCTTAGGACCGTTATAGTTACGGCCGCCATTCACCAGGGCTTAAATTCAAAGCTTCGCCTTGCGGCTAACTTCTCCTTTTGACCTTTTGGCATTGGGCAGGCATCACACCATATACTTCGACTTAAGTCGTCTTTGCATAGTGCTGTGTTTTTGTTAAACAGTCGCCTGGGCCATTTATCTGCGGCCGGAAAACGCTCATGGAGTAAATCCAATCACCTTCTCCGGCTTCCTTTCTCCCGAAGTTACAGGAATAATTTGCAGAGTTCCTTAACGAGAGTTATCTCGCGCGCCTGAGAATATTCTTCCCACCCACCTGTGTCGGTTTTGGTACGGTCACCATCAACGGTTAGAGATTATTTCTTGGAAGTATTGCTCTACGCTATCGGTTCATCCGAAGACTCCCCTTAGCCACTACCTGGTTTCCTGTTGACGGATTTGCCTATCAACCAACCTCATAGTGTCACGGACATTTCCAATCGTCCGCGCGTTTTTGCGTCCTTCGTCATCCCATTCACCATAGTTTTAGGTGGCGCAGGAATATTTAACCTGCTTGCCATCGCCTACGCATTTCTGCCTGAGCTTAGGGACCGGCTAACCCAGGGAAGTCGAACTTTACCCTGGAAACCTTAGGTTTTCGGCGAGGAGGATTTCCGCCTCCTTTATCGTTTACTCATGCCATGCATTATCACTAGTATGCGCTCCAGCACTCCTTACGGTATACCTTCGGCGCACATACTACGCTCCCCTACCACTTACTTTTTACAAAGTAAATCCGCGATTTCGGCTCTATGCTTTAGTCCCGTATATTATCGGCGCAGAGTTTCTCGATTGGTGAGCTGTTACGCACTCTTTAAATGATGGCTGCCTCTAAGCCAACATTCCAACTGTTTTAGAAACTCCACTTCCTTACTCACTTAGCATAGAATTTGGGGCCTTAATCGGCGATCTGGGCTGTTCCCCTTTTGACAATGAAGCTTATCCCCCACTGTCTATCTCCCGGACATCTTTGCAGTATTCGGAGTTTGATTTCCTTTGGTAGGCCGGTAGGCCCCCTCGTGAATTCAGTGCTCTACCCCTGCAAAGGGGTTTCCGAGGCTAACCCGAAAGTTATTTCGGGGAGAACAAGATATCTCCAAGTTTGATTGGCCTTTCACCCCTATCCACAACTCATCCAAAACTTTTTCAACAGTTACTAGTTCGGTCCTCCACAGGGTCTTACCCCTGCTTCAACCTGGTCATGGATAGATCACTTGGTTTCGTGTCTACGCCATATGACTAAAACGCGCTTTTAACACTCGCTTTCGCTTCGGCTCCAGAGCTTCTTAACCCTTTAACCTTGCCATATAGCGTAACTCGCTGGCTCATCATGCAAAAGGCACGCCGTCAGCCATTTCCTTAAAAAGGACATAGGCCTCCGACCGTTTGTAAGCTGCTGGTTTCAGGTTCTATTTCACTCCCCTAATAGGGGTTCTTTTCGCCTTTCCCTCGCGGTACTGGTTCACTATCGGTCATCAACGAGTATTTAGCCTTGGAGGGTGGTCCCTCCGGATTCAGACCGGGTTTCACGTGTCCGGCCCTACTCAGGTGCCTGCCTAATTAGGTTTGTTTTTTCGCTTACGGGGCTATCACCCTATACTGCTCAACTTTCCAGAAGTCTTCAGCTAAAACGTCCTAACCTTTACGGCTGGTCCTACAACCCCGTTAAGCAAGCTTAACGGTTTGGGCTCTTCCCACTTCGCTCGCCGCTACTATGGGAATCTCGATTTGATTTCTTTTCCTCTGCCTACTAAGATGTTTCAGTTCGGCAGGTCTTGCCTCCATAACCTATGTATTCAGTTATGGATAGTGGGCTATTATTCCCACTGGGTTCCCCCATTCGGATATCTCCGGGTCACAGCTTTTATCCAGCTCACCGAAGCTTTTCGCAGGTAACGCGTCCTTCATCGCCTGTTGATGCCAAGGCATCCACCAGCAGCCCTTAATAGCTTGACCAAAAATTTGTACAAGCTTAAGTACTGAGTTTTACGATCAAATCTAATTGCTTAGATTTGCCTTTTTTTGCTTTTTTGATGTGAAGAATTTTTCCTCAAGCATCGATTATTATCAGTGATGATAATTCTTTACTACAGAGTTTTACTCTGTTCGATATGCTTGTGTTTAGCTTTGCGCTAAACTTTTTGTAAACTAGCTTATCTTCTAGTTTACACTCATTTAACTTGCGTTATTTGAGTTTTT
>VKHO01000007.1 GCA_011125455.1 Chlamydiales bacterium STE3
TAATAGATTCACCTTCTCTTTAGCAAGCAGATCCTATCCGCAGCGTTTCTTTCACTTTTGCGCATAAATCTCGTCCACAGGATGATTTATGCAACAAGGCCGAATATCAAAGTAATGATTTGAAATTTAAATGCTTAAATGAATATCAAATCGACTTTGATATTGTTAAAAGCCCAAGAGCAAGAAGATGGGTTAGAGTAATAGAGGGGCAGTCGATAGATTTATCAAAGATAATAGATAATGGCTTCAAAGCACTGCCTAAAAGATGGATTGTCGAGAGAACTTTCGCTTGGATTAATCGTTATAGAAGACTTTCAAAAGAATATGAATATTTGCCAGCTACAAGCGAAAGCTGGACTTATCTTTCTATGATTCGTCTAATGTTAAAACGCATAGCTGCTACATTTTAGGTTTTAAGACACCCTCTAATAAAGATTTTACTGAGAAAAGAAAAGCATGGGTTTAGTCTGCTTGGTGACCAAACCTTTTGAGAGAAAATCCATGCATCACAGACGTGATTGGGGCAAGTATAACAGAGAGCTTGTAAATCGAGGCAAGATCAATTTCTGAGGCAGTCGACAAGTCCTTAAAACTTGGAAAGCTAAAAAACAAAAAAAATGGACGTCCTTTCATATATGGAGAGGACTTCATTAAAGCGATGTGCTTTATCCGTTTCAAGCTCCGCTTAAGCCTGCGAGAGACAGAAGGCTTTTTCCTCTCTCTATTAATGATGCTGACCACTGTTTGCAAAGTTTCTTGCTATACACAAATTTGTCGTCGTATGAAAACCCTTTCCCCGCTCTCTGAACTTCTTCAGAGAAAGGATGTAACGGATATTGTTCTTGATACTACAGGACTTAAAGTTTATGGAGCAGGAGAATGGAGAGCTAAAAAGTATAAAAGTAAGAGGAGATGGAAAAAACTTCATCTGAATGGACCTTGAAACTGGCAAGCTAATGCTTGCAGAAATTACAAATGAATATGTCCATGATACACAGTATCTTGAAAAGGTACTTCAAAGAGCAAATCGACGAAAAGGAAAGGTACTGTTTGATGGAATTGCAGATAGCAAACAATGTTATCAAATGGCTCAAAAATATAATAAACGATTGCTAACTCCTCCAAAAACTGGAGCTGTTTTGAGGAAAGAAAGTGGTTATGAAAAGAGGAATGAAGCAATCCAAATCATTCGTCGTCTAGGCGGAGATAAGCAAGCTAAATCTATATGGTCCAAGCTTATAGGATACAACAGAAGAGTGGTAGTGGAGAGTATGGTCTCACGCTGAAAGCAGTTATTTGGAGGTAGTTTAAGAAGTCATTGTGAGAGAAGGAAAAAGGTAGAAGTGCAACTAAAAGCTGGAATGATTAACAGCTTGATAAGATTGCCTGATTCGTTCACTTATGCTGTCGCATAAGTGAACGAACAGTCGGGGCTCGCCAAAGCTAACGCAATGGCTCGCCTCTATCTAAGGATTGTGCAACAATCCCGCCCAAGGCTAATCTTTTATTTAATTACTTAGGCACCGATTTATTTGAGACTCCAGCCGCTAAAACCTGATTCTGAAAAGCTCGTCATGCTTTCATGCTCGAGTTTTAATTTAAAAGTGACTATATCATTATCTCTGTCATCTTCCAAAGTCAGAGAAAATTCTTGGTAAATTTCATCTTCTGGATCAGGTTCTTCTAATGCTATATCTTCAAGTTCTTTAACTTTAAAAGTATAATCAGCATCGATCGTTGCCGAATCATTAATTTTGGCTAGAGCCTTCTTCATATCACCAACGGTCTCAATTTGAATTGGCGAAGAATTTTGTTTTGGCTTTAGTTTGGATTCCAATATAGCTGAAGCTGTATTCCAATCTTTGAAGCCGAATATTTGCGAAATCAGCTCAAGACTGTGGCTGTGCGAAATATCCGCTCCACATTTTTCTTTTAGGAACGTACGGATTAGGGTTGCCTTTTCTTTAAGGCGTTCTTTTGTATGAATAGACACGGTTTCAACCTTTTTATTTTTGGACTTTATTTCTTTGCTCGCGTTAAGAAGTCGTCCTAAAAAAGTTGTTTTGACTTTAAGACATTAGAAATTTTCACCTAGGCCAATGGCTGCGAGCGGCTGGATATTTCTCAAAACCGCTTTTAGGATATTACTTTGTTGGTTTTGTAGCAACATCAAATCAACAGCCCTTTAGTTGTTGGGTAAAGTTCCTTTCCAATATTAACCCAAATGGGAAACACGCCAATCGACATCTATAGAGTATTTCCCGTTTTGATTTTTCTTTTTTCCCGAGGTGGGAGAAAATTCATCTTCGGAATCCTGAGCTAATTCATCCAAATATGAGAATTCGATTCGTTTCGAATTCTCATAAATCAACACTAGCATATGCCCTCATAGCTGAAGAGCTTTTTTAGTTTCTGCCAAATCGTATATCGTTCTTAATTCAACCAAATGACCATTAGCAATTTTTCCTAAGACAGCCTCGAAAACACTATTTTTGCTTTTGGTATGATATTGCAAAATGATAGCAAAATGCTCATTGCCCAATCCTTTAAATTTTATTATAAGATCAAAACTAAGAATCTTTGAAAGAGAAGTTTTTTGATAAATTGAGGTCTTTTGAAATTTATCTATGAACTCTTGTCGACTACTACTGCGCCAAAATGGAGAAATGAATTGAAAGTCTTTCCCTAAGATATGTGCATTTAAATGACCTTGAACAAGCCATGCTTCCGTTAGATTAGTAATTTCTTACATCGCAAAATTTTTAGACATTTGCTCAACTCATTTTTTTCAGAATTCTCTCAAAAAGTAAGTCCGAGAAGGTAGCAGGAAAGTGCGGAAAACTAAATAGTTTTTACTGCAGTTTTATCCAGTCTAGTGCGTAAATATTGGGTAATCGAGTTTTGCACAATCAATTTTCGGATGAGAGTTTTGAGTTGTATGTCTCTAAAAACAAAGGGCTTCAGTCGTAAAACTGAAGCCCTAAAATTGAATGGAGGTGGAGAGAATTGAACTCTCGTCCTTAGCAAACTCCATATTAACCACTACATGCTTAGCGCTCTGAACAGCAACTAACCTTAATGCAGAACGCGGTCATTCAAGGCTAGTTCGCTTCAATTGATCTCGGAGTACTCAACTCTGAAGCTGAAGGTAAGTACTCCATACCAAGTTAATAACGATAGATTCTAAAGTCCTCGGTCCAACTTTAGGCTATCGAGCAAGTTAGTCTGTTAGGACTAAGCTGCTATTGCGAGTTTTGGTTCGGCAATTATATGTTTTATCGGATGATTAAGGAGGCCAACCGACATCCTCCGCATGCAATCAATACTTCATTTCCAAGTCGAAACCGTGACACCCCCGATTTAATAATAACAGGAAGGCTTAATTCAAGCAAATCACTCTTTCCAATATAAGTTGATCAATAGGAAAAAATTTAGGAAGCCTCTCCAAAGAAGCTGTGAATAGTACATTAAAAATTTCGTCATAAGGTTTGAGTGTTTAAGAGTATAGGAGCTTCTCTCTTATTTTTTAAGTATTTACGGGAGGATGATGTAACCGTTCCACTCAAAAGAGTTTAGCTCTTTAAATGAGGAGCGATTGCCAAACATCCTGGCAAAAATCTTTTTGGTCGGGTAGAATGTCTCTTTTCCAAGCTTAAGAGAATAGTCGCTTAGGCTTTATTTTCACCTTTAACCAAGATAATCGTATGTTTGATGAGCTTGTAGATGAAACTTTTGACCAAAGAGAACAAAAAATCTTAGAGTTTTGGGCGCAAAAGCATATTTTTGAACGATCCATAGAGAAAGAAAATAGCCAACCCTTTTCTTTTTATGATGGCCCTCCGTTCGCTACAGGTTTACCTCATTACGGGCATTTACTAGCCGGCACAATCAAAGATGTCGTGCCGCGTTATAAAACCATGAAGGGCTTCCGTGTGCAGCGTCGTTTTGGTTGGGACTGTCATGGACTGCCGATTGAACAAGAGATTGAAAAGGCCCAAAACCTATCCGGAGCTCTTTCTATTCAAGAATTTGGTATTGCACGCTTTAACGAAGAATGTCGCAAGATCGTTTTAAGATACACTAAAGAGTGGGAAACGATTGTGAAGCGGATGGGGCGATGGGTAGACTTTTCCAACACATACCGTACGATGGATCTATCTTTTATGGAAACTGTTTGGTGGGTTTTTAAACAGCTTCATGATAAAGGCCTGGTCTATGAAGGCTATAAAGTGATGCCTTTTTCGGCAAAATTAGGAACCCCTCTTTCCAATTTCGAAGCCGGTGAAAATTACAAGGAAGTGGATGATCCTGCCATTACAGTAGCGTTTTCCCTTCAGGATGAGCCAGAAGTATCGCTTCTCGCCTGGACAACGACTCCTTGGACTCTTGTTTCTAACTTAGCTTTAATGGTGGGGCCGGACATTCAATATGTAAAAATTCGCGAGGAAAAAACCGGACGCCTCTACATTCTCGCTGCCAGCCGCCTTTCGAGCTTTTTTAAAAATGAAGAAGAGTACGCTGTCTTGAATACCTACCTAGGAGAAGAGCTTGTAGGTAGAACCTACCGTCCTCTTTTTGACTATTTCAAAGAGCGAGCAGAGAAAGGGGCCTTCAGAGTTATTGCTGATTCTAACGTCTCTTTGGATGAAGGAACAGGAATTGTTCACACAGCTCCAGCTTTTGGAGAGGTGGATTTTTATGCTTGCCAAAAAGAGGGCATTGAACTTGTCTGCCCAGTAGACAATAACGGGCTATTTACCTCAGAAGTTCCTGACTACCTTGGTCTTTTTGTTAAAGATGCTGATAAAGACATTATCAAACGCCTAAAGGCAGAGGGGCGTCTTTATCATCAAGCAACGATTCATCACCGCTATCCTTTCTGTTGGAGATCGGACACCCCTCTCATTTATAAAGCTGTAAGTACTTGGTTCGTGTCCGTTGAAAAAGTCAAAACGAAAATGTTAGCTGCTAATGAGCAGATTCACTGGACACCTGGGCATATTAAATATGGCCGCTTTGGAAAATGGCTGGAAGGAGCGCGAGATTGGTCAATCGGACGTAATCGTTATTGGGGAACGCCAATTCCACTCTATCGTTCAGAGGATGGGGAAGTACTGGCGATAGGGAGCATCAGCGAATTGGAAGAGTTAACTGGAGCAAAAGTTCAGGATTTACATCGCCACTTTATCGATGATTTAACGTTCACAAAAGATGGCAAGCAATTCAAGCGCATTTCCGAAGTTTTCGATTGCTGGTTTGAGTCCGGTTCTATGCCTTACGCTCAAAATCATTATCCTTTTGAAAATCAAGCCTACTTTGAAGAAAATTTTCCTGCTGATTTTATTGCTGAAGGACTAGATCAAACGCGAGGCTGGTTTTACACGTTAACTGTTTTGGCTGCTAGTTTATTTGATAAGCCAGCCTTTAAAAATGTGATTGTTAACGGTATTATTTTAGCTGAAGACGGCACGAAAATGTCTAAAAGGCTAAAAAATTATCCTGACCCTATGGAAGTTGTGCATAAATATGGTGCTGATGCCGTTAGGCTATACATGATGCACAGTCCAGCTGTAAAGGGGGATGACTTATGCTTTTCAGAAGGTGGTGTGGAGCTAGTTTTACGGCAGATACTGCTTCCTATGTGGAATGCTTATAGTTTCTTTTTGACTTATGCAAACGTATATGCTTGGTGTCCTGAAATGCGAACGAAAGAAAAGGATGCTTTGATCGATCATTGGTTAGTTTCTATTAGCCAAAAGCTTGTGCATGAGGTAGAAAATGGCATGGACAATTATGATCTTAGCTTAGCAGTAGAGCCATTTGTGGGCTTTGTAGACCAATTGACGAATTGGTACATTAGAAGGAGTCGTCGCCGATTTTGGTCTGATGAGGATTCTGCAGATCGTCGACAAGCTTTTACAACGTTATATGAAGTTTTACTCAACCTTGTAAAAATTGCAGCACCTTTCGTCCCTTTTATAAGCGAGGCGATCTACCGCAATTTAAGGACAGCTGAAATGCCAGAATCTGTGCATTTAGCAGATTTCCCTATCTACCATCAAGAATTGCGCAATGAACAGTTAGAGCAGGGAATGGCTGCAATACAGCGTGTCGTGAGCCTGGGACATGGCTTGCGTAAAGAAAACAAGCTAAAAGTAAGACAGCCTCTTGCGCTTGCTGAGATTGCATGTAAATCGGCTAACGAGTTAGAGTTTTTACAAAGCCAGCAGCATTTAATAGCAGAAGAACTAAATGTGAAAAAGGTTCTCTTTCATCATGATGATTCACAATTTGTATTGTTAAGGGCGAAACCAAATTTTAGAGTGCTTGGTAAAAAAATTGGGAAGCTAATGCAGCAAGCGAATTTTGCGATTTCCCAGTTTTCTCACGATCAGCTAGAATCTTTCCTTGAAGGACAAAGCCTTTCTATCGATTTAGAAGGGCAACAGATTGTTTTAGGAGCGGAAGATGTCCAAGTTGAACGTATTGTTAGAGAAGGACTGATTGCAGCAACAGAAAATGAGATCACAATTGCTTTAGAGACGACATTAAATGAAGAGTTGTTAATGGAAGGATTGGCAAGAGAAATCGTTAATAAGGTCAACACAATGCGTAGAGAAGCCAAATTGGAAGTAAGTGATCGCATCCATTTGCAAATAGAAGCTTCGGAGCGTGTAAAAAGAGCCTTCGATGGGCATAGGGAATATATTGTAAACGAAGTGCTTGCAAGTAGGGTTGACTTTGAGAAATGCGAGGGCACGGAGTGGGATTTAAATGGAGAACTTGCTAAGATAACTATTTCAAAAAAACTCAGTTATCCCAATAGTTAAATGTACTTGCCTGGCAAGTTTGAGTTTTTGGATTGAAAAAAATTTAGAATAACAGTAATTTTGCTAACTTATCTAGGGCGAATAATAGCCAATTAGCAATTTCTTGTTGTTGAACCGTTAAATATTAAACGATGAAGAGGGGTATGGAAACAATTTCTGCTGATAAAGTGGGAGATCAGATTACAGATGTAATCAGCCGCGCAACAAAAGATTTAAAACAGTTTCGTATAACTTCTTCAGAAGGTGCTGTTGTTCTTTTGCCAGAGGAAATGTATGATCGCTTAGTAGTTACGCTTGAATTGCTTTCGACACCGGGTTTACTCGAGATGATGGAATCTAAGAATCCTGACTCACCTACACTAAATGTTCCTGCTACAATGTCATAGATTTAAGGTCCTTTCTAAACAGCTTTAGAAAGGACAAATTTTTTTTCTTCTTCAGCTTGCATCCATTTTAACTCTGTAAAATTCGCCCCTTTCTCAAAAATTTTTATCTGAATAAGGCTTTTAATTTATTCCCTAATAGGCAGAATCATTGCATTTAGGAAACTTAATTTTTTCCTTCTCTTTATAAATTAGCATGAAAGAAAACTGTAGGGGAGTAAAAGGGGGCAGTCAGTCATTGTTTAATGGGATGTTGGTGTAGCTTTAAGATGTTGTTTTTAAGCGCTATTCAAAACTTAAATCCTTTTCTGAGCTAAAGGAAACAAAAGTAAACCCCTTCTGCAACCATTTTAATCATGTTAAGAGCTTGAAGTTTTTCAAGCATGGGAAGAGTGCAAAGTTCTTCTACTAAGTTAAGTATACTCCTTCTAATTTATCTAAATTCTAGCACACCTCGGAAGCTAGGATGGATTTTCATAGAAAGTACAGTTAAGATGATTGGAACTTTGCACTTTTAATCAAACAAGCGATCAAATAATAAGTGACAACCAGAAAAAAAGCTACCTTGGCAAATCCATTGGTGCTAAAAAGGCCTACCATTCCTGCCATGGTTAGGTGCGTCACTTAAAACCTTTAACATATTATTTGACCCCTCTATTCATGCTAAAAATACTACTATTCGCGCTAATAGTACTACTATTCATGCTAATACTACGACCATCTATGCTCATGGAACCAGTGAGGTTGCCAGATCCATCTCGGTCTTTAATGAGATCGCCTGACATGCCACTATGCACTATATCATTTGGATTAAAAACATGCTCTTTGAAAAAAGCAGGTATTTCATAGGGTGCAATTGTGAAATAAACACGCTCTGCTCTCTGTGTAGAAAATATTGGAGAAAAGCCGACCGATTCAACAACTGTTCTAACTTTGTCTTCTGTAGAATTTTTTACAAAAAAATAATTCTCTTCTACGCCCAGTTTAATGTCGCAAGTTTCAAAGGCTTGTTGGAGTCTATTTACTTCTGTAGCTAGATAAGACATCTTTACTCCTAAATTTTTATGATTGTCTAAAAGGTGTTTAGAATACTTAAACTACACAAAAATGCAGTTTATAACAACTGTAAATAAGTTAGCTAGAATAGTCAATGTTTAATAGATACCTGAAGAAGAACTTCGGCAAAAATCTTAAATTAAATGAATCAAATCTACAACTATTTCTTTTTTCAAATCAAAATAAAATATTTACTTGTCGTTAATTAAATACTTTAAAGTCATAAAATCTTTTCGTTTAAAGAGTTCTGTGTTCGCTGTCATAAAAAATTTGAAAAATTAGTAATCATTTAAATAATTTTTCGTTTGTATAAATATTTATAAAAAAAAGGATTTGTAATATATGTAATTAATAAATAAATGGCAGGATTACAATGACGTTTTCAAATGTTTTTTGTATAAATAAGCCTGTTCTAAACAATTATTATTGTGAAGAAAAATTAAAACGTTCAGTGAATAACAAAAATTATAAAGCAGATAGCGTCAAAAATTCTATTTTTCAAAACAATTCGTGTGCAAAAAAAATGAAAATCAAACCTAAACCTTTGGTTAATGAAAATGCAAAGGAAAAAACACAAGTTTTATCAAAAAATAGATTCCCTCTAGAAAGAAGGCATAATTATCAGTCATTAAATGAATCAACGAAAACTAAAAATAGTGAACAACTAGAATGCCTTGCATTAGAAAAAAACTTTTTAAAGTTTAACACAAAAAAAATTGAATTAAAAAAGTTTACTCAGCAGAAAATAACCGAAGCTACAACTATTGATGAAGTGGAAGTGGTCATTGTAACAAACATTATCGGCGAGAAAGAAGTTTGGATTAAAAATGTGGATTTTTTGGAGCGCATCAAAGTTCAGTTGAACTTGGAAGAGAGTAGCATCTGTTCGTTAAATGCAGATGCTTGGGGTAAATTAAAAGAGGAAATCACACAACACCATCCCAATCTGTTTGGATCAAGAGATGAGCCTTTCTATAGCGATAATCGTAAGAACCTCATTTTTGAAAGATTGAAATCGGGAACTAAAATTGAAGTTAGAGCAAAACTTCTACCATTGAAGTTTAGCGATCCAATGATAGAAGAAGCCTCGCAACCTCTCGAATTTCCTAGCAGGGCTATAATCAGGCATTTAAGCACGTTGTTTTTTCATAATGCAATAGAATTGCCTGACGATCGTCGATTGTGCGTGTTGCTTCTACGTGAATATTTAAAATGGGCTTTGAAAGCTTATCTTGTTTTAAAAGATGCCCTTTCCAAAGAAAATTGCCTTAGAGAAGTCTCTTTGGTGTCTTTAAAGGAAAAAATCGCGTGTTGGGCGGAATCGATCCCACCTATTATTCTTAAGGTGACAACGGATCCTCAACTATTTAGAGGCGATCTTAGACAAATGACCCTCAATATCTTAGCCATTCACTTTTACCACACTACAGAAAAAATAAATGGTTCTGTAGGTGAAAGCTCCACAATCCAAGTGTAGCACTTGATTTCACCCTTACGTAGGTAAATTAAGGATTTTCTACGTTTAGAATCTGATGCTAACAAGTCCCGATCGTTATCTGAAAGAGAAGCTAACGCCTTTTTGCACAGAAATATGTATAAAGGCATGGGTAAGGTGGGAAAAGTTTTTTGGTTTTTCCATCATAAAAACTTTATGAATACAAAATCCTGTTTTCTTTAATAGCAATCGCTAGTTCTTCATAGTCGTCATAAGCCCAGAACTTTTGATCCTGTAAAGATAATCTTCTCAAATTAGAGTGAATTAAAAAATCTAATTTACGGTTCTTTTACTGGTAGAGCTTTTGGATTCATGGCAATGCCAGCTGAAACTCTCACCAATTAAAAAGTTTGAAATGGCTGTCTTTGGTTGTAAAAATTGAATTGTTCTAATGTCTATAACAATTTTTCTGTATTTACAATTAGAAGCAAGGATATCGAGGGGGGGGGGTATAATTAAAATATTTAATTTATGTAAGCTTATTTTTTATTCCTCTCCACATTTAGATTAGATGTATGAAAAATTTATCTTTAAAATTTTGTAGCGCAGCATTATCTTTTTCTTAAAATATACCTTATAAGAGGAGTCATGATGGAATTGACACTTGAAGAAGAAAAAATTCGGACACGCTGGCTTTTGCTTAATATTTTCTTGCTTTTGATTTTCCCCTTCCTATTTTATTTTTTTGAATGGGTCAACTATTCAGGTTCCATCAAGGGAATAATAATTTATTTGTATCGCTATTTTTGGTATGTAGCAGCTTTTTATATTCTCAATCATTGCGCCTATAGGAAAAGAGGAATACTCTTATTAACGTTAGTTATTTCGATAGATTTATTTCTCGTTTATTTTATATTTCAATTCATGTTGATTGCTCATAATTTATATAATTTTATTGCTAGTAGTGCAGGATTAGCCTTCTTGCTTGTTCATACTTATTATTCCTTTCAACTAAGAAGGTTAAACAAAAAAGGAGCATGTACAATAAAGCAAAATGTTTGTTAGATACACCTATTCAGCTTTGTATTTCAGGTTCTTGATATAAATGTTTTATTCTAACTTGCAATTTTTCTTAATATGTATTAAGAATCTATGTTAAAATAGTGTTAGATAATTGATTGGTAAAAAGAGGTTTTATTATGCCTATAGATTCCATACAAATTTCTCATCTGCATTATATCCCTAAAAATTCTCTGAGTGGTTCACTCAATAATAAAAAGCTTACACTCAAAAAAATTGATGCGCATCATTCTCCTCAAAAGATTAATCGACTTATTTTAGAAAAAAGAATTGTTCAGCTTGAATATAGAGATCAAGGGATTGTACTGAAGACGGATGCTCTTTGGTCTGAGATGTTAGGTAAGCACCAGTTTACCGCGCTTATTATTAAACCTTTAAGAGGTGAGGAAGAATCCACAATATCAGATGTGCATATGGAAACTCTCACAGCTCAGGAGTCAGAAGCTCTCAACCTAGCAATTACCCAATTTCTAGACACTCCGCAGACTACTCATGAACATGAAGAGAAAAACTCTGAAAAAAATGCATCGAAAAATGTAAAAGCATTCTCTTCCTATCCTCCTAATCAGCAGCAAAGAACCCCTTTAAGTCTTTCTGATTATCTCGATAAAATAATCTTTTCGTCAAAAGCTGAAATAGGCCTTGATGTTATTTTCAGAAATGATCGAAGGCAAGAAGAAAAGAAAGCTCGTGAAGAAGAGGAAAAAAAAGATGAGTTAAATCGCTCCCTTCTCAAAAAAGAAATTGAGAAATGGGAGCTTAATCGCGAATCTATAAAAAAAGAAGAGGGATTTTAAAAAACTTTTTCTTTTTCAAAATGCACGTGATACTTTGCTGGGCCAGGATAATGTTGTGGCTCAGGGCTGATAATGGCCCTTATCGTTGAAGCATTTGTAATAATAATGAATCCTTCATCTGAGCGGCTGAGCGATTCGATTCTTTCACCAGATTCTAAGTAATTTTTTAGTTCTGTACTATCGAGGACTGTCTTTATCTGTGCCACACTTTCCCATAAAGGAGGAAGGAGTGCGTCCCCATTTGCTGTAAATAATAAAGCGGCTAATGTAAGAAGTAATCTCTTCATCTCGTCCTCCTTTAGATTTTATGAATATCAATGGGTCTTCTTAGTTTGTAGCGGTAAACGGCGAACCACGCAAGGGCAATTAATCCCATTATCGTCCAAACGATCAGACGAGGCATAACAAAAGTTGGGTAAATAGATTGATTCGTGAAACGCGAATTTGGCCAAAGAACGATTTCTGGGACACCTTGCAAATTTGATTCTGGAACAAAACCAAAGACGCGGCTATCGGAGCTCATTGCATGATTATCCCCCAGTACTAGATAGTTTTTCTCGGGAATTTTTAAGCCAAAAGCCTGAATAAACTCTTGGTTTAATTTTCCATCTTTTAGCGGTGCTCCATAGTCTTTAAAGGCAAGATAGGGCTTTAAGCTGATTCTTTCTTTTTCCTCTTCCTTTGCAAGAAATTTTTGCAGCCGAGGATCTGCTTTTTTTAAAATGGGGGTCCCCAGTAGATACAAATCTTGACCTCTAAAATAGGCATAGCGAGGTGGCAGAAGCGTGGGATGCTTACGAGGTGAAGAGTATGCCTTGTCCATCACCATTCCTAAATTGTAGAGCATTTGAACGTGTTCAGGATCGCGGCTGTAAAGAGGGTGATCGGGTTCTAGCTCCTGTAAAAAGCCTCCCCACATCACTTTATAAGCCTTTCCATAATAAAATTCATAGGTTCCGTCAGCGACGCTTTTTATGCTAGGGCTATCAGGACCAAAAGGGTGTTTATTTAAACTATAACGTTTAGCCTGTCCATCTTTAACAATAAATCGCATAGTGTACATATTGTCCATCAAGGCATCTAGATCACTTTGTTTAAGTGGAATATACGATTTTTCTAATTGAGGGTAGGCCCCAACAAGCGGCATGTCCCGTGGCAGGGTACTGGGATTAACTTGAAGAGATGGATGGTGTCGAATCAAAAGGTAAAGAGGAAATTCTGGACTGCCTGTTGCCTCATTTCCGATTTCTTTTTTCAATTCTTCTAAAGATAAAAGTTCGGTCATTCCGTAATTGCCTAAACCCCAAATATCGCTAAGTGTTTTAATGGCATCATGTGGTTTTTGGGCCGCGGTAACATCTTCTCTAATCCATGATTTTCCATCTGCGATTTCTCCTGTAATTCCTAAGGGAGAGGCACGTACTTTAGCTATAGGTTTATTCATTTGGCTAAAAATGACCTCATTCTGTTTCGGAAAATCGACATTGCCAAAAAAAGAAATGAAAGGAATATGTTCAATTTTTTGAAGCGCAGGGCTATCTAGCAGCTCGTTAATTTCATTCCCTTTAGCGTCAAAACCAAAGATTTTTCCGCCATAAAAATAAAGAGTATCGCCCGGTTTCCCGATAAGGCGCTTAATATATCTTTTCTTATAGGGAAATAATCCAAAATAACTCGTGTCCGAATCGATGATAGGTAAGTTATCTCCAGAAAAAATGACAATCCCTGTGCGCTTAACCAGGTCTGGGTCGAAGTAAAAATGCGCCGTTTTTAGAGGGATATTCACACCAAACTGTGCCTTTGAAACAGCAAGGTGATCCTGTTCTTTAAAGGTAGGTCGCATTGAGCCCGTTGGAATTTCGTAGAGCTCAAACCACATTTGCCTGACAAAAGTAGCAACCACTAACGCAATCAGCAACGCCACAGTTAGTTCTAATAAGCTTTTGTACCAAGGCTTTTTAAAATGCGTGCTGCAAAATGTTTCTAGTTGATCGGCTTTTAGGCTCGCACTATTTCGATCTTTATTTTCGATTGCATGACTCAATTGAGTTAAGTGATTGCGGGCCAATTCTTTATCTGCTGAATTTAAAGATTCTTTGTGGGAAAGGATGAGGTGATAGCATTTTTGTAAGACGCCTCGAAAGTGGTTCCATGAGTACTTTTTTAAAAATTTCATAGCGCTTCTTTGGTGATAAATTTAGATAGATTGTAAACGAAGCTCGGCGGAAAGCCAAGCTGAAATTGGTGGAGTATGCTATTTGTACGCTAAAATAAATCGATTTTTCTCTTTCATGGGATAAAAGTTGTGGGAAACTTGTTGACAGGATGAAGATAAAATCTTTTTACGAGGAGGGTTTATGTGGAAAAACCGGCTGAAGAACTTAAGATTGAGAGAGCTAGTTTTTCTTTAAATGGTTAATAATAAAAAACTTGCGCGCTTCCTTTAAAACAATATAAGCAGTTAGTTAACCCTGAGATATTTAAGTAAAAAATGAAGGCTGTATTGTTAATAACTTAAAATTTAAGAGTCTTTCAGCTGTTTGATAGCTCACGTTTATTATTGCAATAATGTAACTTTTTAAGAATAGACATAATTTGATCGCACTTCCTTAATTTGGAAGTGCGATCAAATTATGTCTAATATTACTACTTAGCAAATTTCTGATTAATAGGTTGGAAAACCTTTCTTAGGAGTATTTAATTGAGCACCAGAATCAATAATTCTAAGCCTTGCTTTACCTACAATGCCGCTAATTTGCATCCAGTAAGGAAAGTAAGCTGGGTAAAGAGTGTTGGCTTCAGGTACGTAAATTTCGATAGACTTGCCAGCAAGAGGGGATCCATCTTTTGGCCAACGCGTTCTATAGGCATCAAAAGCGACGTCAGAAACGACATGCCCATCTACGACCATTTGTGGTTGCCAGTGGCAACGTCTATCTTTAAAGCTATTTGTTCCAAGAGGTCCAATTTTGCGTTTTTGTTCGTCGGGAATACGATAGAGCGGCAAGTTGAGTAAAGTTCCTAAAAAATTTTCTATTTTCGGGATTTCAAACCAACCGTTTTTTGTGTAGGAAAAATAACGAATCATTGTTCCCGAATCGAGATCTAACTGATAAATAACCCATGAGGTATTCCCTGGGGCTCCACTTTCATACCACCCTCTCCAATTTTGGACGCAGCGGTTGACTCTACTAGCAGGCAAGGTCACCTCTTCCAGGGTTATTAGATTACTTTGCTTCTCAAAAATACGTAAAACAGTCATTGTAGCTCCTTGCGAGGCAACAATATAATCTCCTGCCTTTGCTAGTCGCAAATTATTTTTTATTACTAGCTCATCAGCATGCAAGGAGCAGAAAAGAAGAAAAAAAAGAAAGGATCTTATGAACATAACTCTCTATAGGTTGGTTGATAGTTCGTCCGGGGATTACGGTATATAAATTCATCATAGCTTAACAATTAATTTCCAAATATCCTTGTTTTTGAAACAATGCTTTTTGCCCATTCTTTTTTGATAAAACATTTTTGACCCCTCAGATTCCGGGTTACTTAAATATAAAGAGTTAACACTATGACACCTCTTCTTTATTTTATTTGTCTCTTTTTTTTAACCGGCTGCTCAGGTGATTCCCCACCGGTGATCCCTCATACCCCGATTGACGAACGGATTCGAATGCTTGAAGAAAAAATTAACAAGCTAGAAAAAGAAATAATGCGTAAGGATGTCGCAAGCCAAGGACAGATGTTCGAGGAATGGCACAAATATGCCAAAACTCTAGAAGAAATTGAAAAAGAGGAACATCAGCTTGAAATATGGCGTAATCAACTCGATGCTTTGAAAAAAAAGCGAGCTAGACGATGAGCAAGTTGTTATCAAGCCAATCCCTAGCTTTGATGACAGATTTTTATCAGCTTTCTATGTCCTATGGGTATTGGAAAGCAGACCTGCATAATAAAGAGGCTGTGTTTCAGTTGTTTTTCAGAAAAACTCCTTTTAAAGGAGGGTTTACAATCACGTCTGGATTAGAGTCTGTCATCGATTTTCTTGAAAATTTTCGATTTGATGAAAGCGATTTGTCCTACTTGAGGAATTTGAGAGATCATTCAGGCCATGCTTTTTTTTGTGATGAATTCTTCGACTACTTAAGTACATTAAAATTTACTTGCCATGTGGATGCGATTCCTGAAGGAACGGTCGTTTTTCCTTATGAACCTCTCTTAAGAATTCAAGGGCCTCTATTGCAATGTCAAATTTTAGAAAGCCCCTTGCTAAATTTGATCAACTTTCCTTCCTTAATCGCAACAAAAGCAGCCAGAGTATGTCTTGCAGCAGGTGAAGATCCTGTTTTTGAATTTGGCTTAAGGAGAGCTCAAGGTGTTGACGGTGCTTTAACTGCTAGCCGTGCAGCCTATGTCGGTGGCTGTCATGCAACATCTAATGTACTGGCAGGTAAATTGTTTGGGATTCCCGTAAGTGGAACCCATTCTCATAGTTGGGTTATGGTTTTCGCGGATGAATTAGAAGCATTTAAAACCTATAGTAAGAGTTTACCTGGCAATTGCGTCTTTTTGGTGGATACATACAATTCTATTGAGGGCATAAAAAAAGCGATTGAGGTGGGTACGTTACTAAAGCAAAATGGACAGAAGCTATTAGGAATTCGTCTAGACTCTGGAGATTTGGCTTATCTTAGCTTAATATCAAGAAAAATGCTCGATGAGAGGGGATTTAAAGATTGCAAGATTTACGCGAGCAATGAGCTGGATGAAACAGTCATCAGCGAACTTAAGCGGCAAGGCGCTAAAATAGATGTTTGGGGGGTAGGGACTAATCTAGTTACTGGTAAAGAGCAATCCGCATTAGATGGTGTTTATAAGCTTTCTGCGATTAGAGACGAAAACGACGATTGGCGCTATACTTTAAAGCTATCTGAGCAAATGTTGAAAGTTTCTAATCCAGGTATTTTGCAAGTGCGGCGTTTTAAAAAGAATTCAGAATTTATCGCTGATGCAATTTATGACATTCAGCATTCTCCTCAAGGCGATTTTTATATAGTAGATCCTTTCGATCCAACTCGTGAGAAAGTGATGAAGAGCACGTTAGAATTTGAAGATCTACTTGTTCCGATCTTTCGCCAGGGGAAGAGAGTCTATAATATTCCAAGCTTAGAGGAAGTCAGAAGAAAAACAAAAGAAAATCTCAGTTTTTTCTACCCAGGTGTCAAACGTTTTCTTAATCCGCACCAATATGTCGTTGGGATGGAAAGAAAAATTTATGAAATGAAAATTGAACTCATTAAGCATATTCGTAATCAAACAAAGTGCTGACGAGCTCAGAAAGAGTAATATTATGAAAGCTTTAATTCTTGTTGATCTACAGAATGATTTTATGCCTGGTGGGGCTCTTGCCATTAAAGAGGGGCATAAAATTGTGCCAGTCGTGCAAAAACTTCTCACGTATCCCTTTGAGGTGATTATTGCAACAAAAGACTGGCATCCTAAAGGCCATTGCAGTTTTGCAAAAACTCATCAGTTAGCTCCAGGAGATGTGCTGAGGAATAGCACTGAGGAGCAAGTTTTATGGCCTGAACATTGTCTTCAAAATTCTCCTGGTTCAGAATTTAATCCAGGTTGGGATTTTAAAAAAGCTCATAAAATTATTTATAAAGGCACAGAAATTGATTTAGATAGTTATAGTACTTTTTTTGATAATCACCGTCAGCGCAGCACCGGTCTCGAAAATTACCTAAGGCAAAAAGGAATAAAAAGTGTCTATATTGCAGGATTAGCAACAGAGTACTGTGTGAAATATTCGGTTGTAGACGCCTTACATCTCGGGTTTAATACATATGTAGTTATCGATGCTTGTAGGGGAGTGAATCTTCATCCTGATGACACAAAAACAGCGATTGAAGAGATGATAAGAGCAGGAGCCCATATTATCACTTCAGAAAAACTATTAAAAAATAAAAAAATTTCCCCAAGCTAGCAATGCAGTTTTTACTGCACCGTTAGTTCAGCTATGTTTCTTAATTTGCTGCTTGCCAAAGCCCAATGAGATTACCTTCGGTATCTTGCACTCGAGCATAAAAACCAGACTCTGCGACATGCTGCTTCTCCAGAACAACTGACCCTCCAGCTTTTATGACCTTTTTTAAATAGTCTTCGATTGAATCAACTTCAACAACAATTGTGGTAGGCTCATTTGCTCGAGTTCTTTTATAAAGCCCTCCGTTAATGCCATGTGCTTCTTCCCTTTTAGTTGTGATGGCAGAATGGTAATGATGAAAATCGGCTTCAGGCATTGGATGAATTTGCCATTCAAAAACTGTATTGTAGAATTTTTTAGCTCTTTCTAAGTCATCTGCTGGCACTTCGAAATGTCCTACCTTATCCATACAATCTCCTTTTTTTACGATCCATAAGGGTAATCATATTTTTATAAAAATAATTAATCAAATTGAATATAACATTGAAGAACAGAGTGAGACTTGAGTACTACACCTCAATCTGCTATCTTCTGGAGGAGAATCACAATGAAAGGAATGGTATGTTACAACGGTTTGCCTATTTATTTTTTTTGATGTTTGCTTATTTGGCTGCAGAGGACGATAAATCCTCCCGATCTCCAATGAATGAGGTTTTTTCTGAAACAAACCATACAGTTTCCATTCAAGGAAAAACAATCAATTATAAGGCGACCGCGGGAAATCTCATTATTAAAGACAATAAAAACAACCAGGATTCCGCGAGCATTTTCTTTGTTTCTTATATGAAAGAGGGATCCTCAGATAATAGCAACCGGCCCATTACTTTTTGCTTTAATGGCGGCCCCGGTAGTGCAGCAATTTGGTTAAATATTGGTGTGTTTGGTCCCCGACTTATTAAATTAACAAATGAGAATGCATTTGTTGCTCCTTATCATCTTACTGATAATAACGAATCGATTTTAGATATGACAGATCTTGTCTTTGTAGATCCTGTCTCCGTAGGTCATAGCACCGCAGCCCCCGGGGTTGATCCTAAAAACTTTCACGGTGTTGATCAAGATGTGAATTCTTTTGCAGAATTTATCCGATTGTATCTTTCTCGCTATAAGCGATGGAATTCACCCAAGTACATTGCTGGAGAAAGTTATGGAACTACACGCGCTGGAAGTTTAAGCAAAGTATTACAAAATGATTACAAAGTATTTTTAAACGGTGTCATTTTAGTCTCTTCGATTATGGATTTTCATACTAAGGATCCCTCTTCGACTAATGATCTTCCCTATATGCTCTATCTTCCAACCTATACCGCAACAGCTTGGTACCATAAAAAACTGCCCGAGAATATGACGGGTGATTTGCGCGATATTCTTACTGAAGCGGAAGAGTTCGCGATGAATAAGTATGCCTTGGCTTTACTGAAGGGCGACAATTTAAAGAAGGAGGAGCGCAATGCTATTATAGCTAAGCTTTCTGAATTGACTGGTTTGTCTCAGGAATACATCGATTTCTCAGATCTTAGAGTGCATCCGATGCGCTTTACTAAAGAGCTTCTCCGCCATGATCGAAAAGTTGTTGGTCGCTTTGATAGCCGTCATTCAGCATCGGAATTAGATCCCTGTAATGATTATGCGACTACAGACCCCAGTTTCAATGCGATTATTGGAGCTTTTACGGGAGCATTTAATGAATATTTGGCAAATGAGCTTAAGTGGAAAAACGAAAATCAATACTTTGTTTTGGCCGATGTGCATCCCTGGGATTGGGGCAAGGCCAACCAGTATTTAAATACGAGTGATGATTTGGCGCAATCTTTAGTTAAAAATCCTAATCTTAAGGTGTTTGTCGCTAGCGGCTATTACGATCTTGCAACTCCTTACTATGCGACTGTATTTACCTTTGACCACTTAGGGATAAATACAAGTTTGCGAGAAAGGCTTTTTATGTATGAGTATGAAGGGGGCCATATGATGTATCTTTCCAAGCCGATTTTGTCAAAAATGCGAAGAGATCTCGAGTACTTTTACAATGCTAAGTAATTTAAAGGAGAGGCTTTAGCCTCTCCTTTAAGCGAGCAAAGAGGAGTATTTATTCATGTAGTCTAATGCTTTTTGAGGAGACCAGCGTTTTGCAGGGTTAGAGGTTAAGAGTTTTGAGATAAGAAATTCCGGAGAATAACTTTCCTTGCCTCTCAACTTAGAAAGAATTTTTTTGTGAGTGGGAGTTTTAAGTTCTTTTAGTAGCTGCTGAATGTCTGATTTCCTAGGTTTTCCTTCAAAGGGTTTTTGTTGAAAATGTAGCTCATAAAGGATAATTCCAAGAGACCAGCTATCCAATTTTACAGGATCAGAAATTCCATCTTTTTGAAAAGCTTCGGGGGCCGCGTAGCTTTTGGTACCAACAAAAGACTTAAAGGCTTCTAGATCATCGCTTCGAGAAGACAGATCAAAGTCCACAATCTTTGCTCTGGGATTTTGTTCGGGCGAGCTGTCTGTTTTAAGGAGGATATTGGCAGGTTTTAAGTCTCTATGAACATAACCTTGTGCGTTCATAAAAGCTACCCCTTGCAAAACATCATGAAAAATGGTGAGTTTCTGTTTAGGGGATAATGCTTTAGAGTGCCTTAAATCTGTTTCGCAATAACCCATTAAGAAGCCAGGCTTCTGCTTTTTTTTAATTTGATTGGTGAAAGAGTAGTATTTTACAAAAGGAACTTCAGTGGTTGGATTAGACCTTTTGAATTCAGAATAAAGAGTTTGTCCTATCTGATATTCTTTTTCTAAATCCTTAAGTGCATCTCCATCTAGGTTTTTTACTTCGGCATAGGCGGCTCTTTTGATAAAATCTCCAGAATGCACCTTAGTAAACACATGGACAGCCTTGAAACCTCCCTTGCCTAGCTGTTTGCTTCCAGGCTGATAGGCCTTGATTTTTCCTTTTCTAGAGAGGAAGAAGAGCCTACCATTATCAACAGTAGCATAACGATGACCAAGATTTAAATTGCCTGTCAAAATTTTTTTTACTGCGTCATCAGAGTCAGGGATCGCCATTAAAGATTCAAGATTGCCCTGAGTGTCTTTTAAAATATTTTCGATGACATTTCCTCTAAGCTTTAACTCCTTTTGTAAGTCGCTCATTCTTATTAGGATATCCTGCTCTTTGCCATCCACTTCCGTTTTTATTTTGATGTGTTTAGCAAAAAAAGCTCGAAAAGGACGAACAGTAAAGACGCCTTCTTTATTTTTATTATATAAACGAGCAGAAAGGTCAATGTGTTTGGCATGGCCCTTTTGAGTTGGAAGTATTAGAGAAAGTTTTTTTCTTTGAGGATCAAAGCTTGCAGAAAATGGATTGTCATTTTTTATTATACTCATATCAATATGATAACATATTAATAATTATTAAATTAATTAATTAATTGTTATTAATTGGGTAAATTTTAAATTAATAGTTTTTATTTAAAACTAAATCATTTTTTCTGGTTTGACGGCATTTTCGAATTCTTGTTCAGAAAGAAAGCCCAGTTCCAGGCAAGCTTCCTTAAGAGTTTTATTTTCATGGTAGGCTTTTAAGGCAATTTTTGAAGATTTATCATAACCGATAATCGGGTTTAAGCAGGTAACGAGCATAAGAGACTTTTCAACGTAATGGTTGATTTGCGAGATATTCGGTTGCATTCCCTTGACCATATAATTTGCAAAACTTCGGCAACCATCGCTTAAGAGCTGTGCTGAATGGAGGAAGTTGTAAATAATAAGCGGCTTAAAGACATTGAGCTCAAAATTCCCCTGGCTTCCGGCAATGGCGATTGCTGTATCATTCCCTAATACTTGAATACAAACCATCGTTAAAGCTTCAGATTGAGTGGGGTTCACTTTGCCCGGCATAATGGAAGAACCCGGCTCATTTTCGGGAAGATTGAGTTCAGCAAGACCACACCTTGGGCCTGATCCTAGCCAACGGATGTCGTTGGCAATTTTCATAAGACTGCAAGCAAGCGTTTTAAGTGCACCGCTTGCGAAAACAAGGGCATCATGGGAGGCCAGCGCTGCGAATTTGTTAGGAGCAGAAAGAAATGGCAATCCTGTCTTTTCTGCTACTTGTGCCGCAACAAAGGGTCCAAAACGGGGATCGGCATTTAAACCAGTACCAACAGCGGTTCCTCCAATGGCAAGCTCGTAAAGACCTGGAAGCGTGGATTGGATACGCTCCAAATCCTGATTGAGCTGTGCAACATAGCCAGAAAACTCTTGTCCTAAGGTTAAAGGCACAGCATCCATTAAATGCGTTCTTCCGATTTTAATTAAATCTTTATACTGACCAGCTTTTTCTTCTAATGCATCGCGCAGCAATCGAATATTAGGAAGCAATTGTTGATGAAGCATCAAAGCGGCAGAGATATGCATGGCGGTTGGGAAAACATCGTTAGAGGATTGCGATCTATTAACATGGTCATTGGGATGAATCGGATTTTTGGATCCCATGATCCCACCTAGCAAAGTAATCGCTCGGTTGGCGATCACTTCGTTGACATTCATATTCGTTTGAGTCCCGCTACCTGTTTGCCATACGCTTAAGGGAAACTCTTCATCTAAAAGACCCTGAATCACTTCATCAGCAGCAGTCATAATTGCCTTAGCATGCTCTTCCGAGAGAAGTTTAAGAGCAAAATTAGTCTCTGCACTTGCCTTCTTTAAGATTCCAAAAGCTTGAATTAGCGACTTTGGCATTCGGTCAAAACCAATATTGAAATACTTTAAAGAACGTTCAGTTTGCGCTCCCCATAAATGATTGGAGGGGACTTCTACTTCTCCTAAACTATCTATTTCTTTTCGGTGAGAGTGTTCCATGAATTCCAGCCCCTTTTTTGGCTCACCTTAGCACAATTAAATTGTGAAGAAAAATGATTTTTTTAGGCTTTAAATGCTACCATCATTTGTCTTACAAGGGCTTTTTAAATTCAGATCACTCCTGGCTTATCTTTTTTTCTATGTCGTAGTTTGCTTGATTTGTGCTTATCTTTCCCAAGTGTTTGACTACTTCATCATTCACGGGGAATTTTACATGATTGTATTGGATTGAAACTAAAGAACTAGAGACTTAAAATTTATTTTATTAAGGAGAACTTATTAAGAGAGAATAGCGAACAATTTATCTTTTGGAACGTAGCTTTGGATTTTATCGTAACAAAATTTTAATATTTGGTTCTCTAGAGAATCTCTATAACCGATTAAATGGCCTTTTTGCGTTAAAGAATGAGCATAAAGCTTTTCATCTGGATACAAATGGGTCATCTTCTGATAAGCCGTTTTTGCCAAGCGAAAAGGGCTTAAAGTTACAGAATGGAGCTGTTTTAGATTCACTGCCTGAAAAACACTATCGAAAAATTGCGCATATTTTTCTTCAAAGCCACTGCAGTAAATAAGGGGATCAAAACGCAAACCAATTTTCCACCCATGCTCTTGAAGTCTTTTAATGGCATCTAAGCGGTTTTCGATCGAGGAAGCTTTATGCTCCAAGCTTGCCGAGAGATCTTTTGGCATAAGGCTGTAGGCAATGACGCAATTATAGAGCGCTTCAGATTGCATTAATATAGAAATATTGGTGCTTTTCGTGCGAATTTCAAAAATTGCTTCTGGATGATCAGCATAAAAAGGCAAAAAATTTTTTAAAAAATGTGTGGTTGGTTCTAAAGCAAGGCTATCGCCATTATACCCGCAGAAAAAAGTGCAGGTTTCTCCAGGATTTTGCTGAATAATGTCTAGGATGGCATTTTGAAAATCTTTGTAATTAGCGAAGAGCACAAAATTTGCTGAGGAGTACTGCCCTTGTAGTGAGCAGTAGCGGCAATCAAATGGGCAGTTAAATAGGTGGGAAAAGTAATAATTTTTTGTGCCACCTATCCCATATTCCTTAGGTGTCTTTAAAACAAGTTGTCCTGTTTTTTTGGCTAGTATTAAAGAAGGATTTTCCTTCTGTAAACGAAAATTTTGGCTGTCCTGATGAAAAATGTCGCCATATTTTTCACAATAAATTGCTTGAACGTTATATTGCTGGCAAATCTGCTTGACTAATGGTAAGTCCTGAATATTTCTTTCTACATAGATAAATCGGAACATATTAACATCCTAAAACACTAGAGGGGTAGAGTTAATTTTTTCTTCAAGGTATTCAAGAACAGAGGAAGGTTTTGTGAAATGCTCTAAATTGGAGTCCCATATCTGTCTATGGGGTTCGATGGAGCGCCATTTTTGCAATAGCCTTTTTAGCTGGTAACTTTGTACCGAAGAAAAATGCCAGTGAAAGAAAAACAAGCTTAGCTCTTGTCCATAAAATTGATTAACTTTTTTTAATGTCTCGGCAGTATTTTTTAAGCTATCCGCCATCTGGCTTATATCGCTAAGACGCGCTCCGATTAAGCGACTAGCCATTTTCTTATCTATCTTCTTTACAGAGAGTTCCGAATGTACAGATACCACTTTGTAGCAGTGGATAAGTTCAACAGTGGAAAACTGTCTGCTGGCTACAAAAAAAGCTGACCCTTCGGTGTCGCAAAGCTCAGATTCACTAACATGTTTTTCACTTTTTTCTATTGTAACAAGGGACGCAGTTGGGCAAGGGGGATTTTTAGTAAAAACAGGATAGTAATTAAAGTGAGAGCTTATATCCGTGATCTTATGGATAGCAAATCCTTGACCAATTGAATAGGTTGCATGACTTGCAACGCCGATATTTAGCCAGGCATGGTAGGGTGAGGAGGAAAGGCCATAAAGGTAACCTACTGCCGTCGCGATATTGCATTTTCCAACCCCGGATACTATTAAAATAATGGATTCACTTTCGTAGATTAAAAAATTCCCAGAAATGTCCTTTTCCTGAAGATCGAAATGATCTATCAATGGCTCAGCTTCACAGCTCAGTGCGGCGATGAGAAAAAGCATCGTTGTTTCTTAACGCATTAAATTAAGGCTTGATATCGTAGCTGTTCTATAAATTTTTCTCAATGATTTCCAATTTTATTTTCCAATAGTAGCCTTTTTTTAAGAAGCAAGTTTTAGAAAACAAGTTTGCCAATTAAGACTGCTTATTTTCACTCACATCGGTCAGATTACACAAAGTCTTTCGAAATGACAGTGGATGCGAAATTTTTTTTTGAGATTTGAGATAAATTCGACCTCTGGCTATGAGTAAAATGATCACAAAAAAGGAGAAAAGTATGCTGCGTTTTTTATTATTTTCAGTAAGCGTTTTTAGCTTTTGTTTTTTAAGTGGAGCAGAAATCGCTCAAATGGCACCAGATAACGCCCTACAAAGGCTTATGAATGGTAATGAGCGTTATACTAACGATAAACTCCAACATCCCGATCGGACTCAGTACAGAAGGGCTGAATTGACGTCCAGCCAGAACCCTTTTGCCATTATTCTGGGATGTTCTGATTCGAGAGTGTCACCTGAAATTGTTTTTGACCAGGGGATCGGTGATTTGTTTGTTGTCAGAGTTGCTGGGAATGTGGTTGGGCCTGTAGAGCTAGACAGCGTGGAGTTTGCTGCTGAGTTTCTGGGATCTTCTATTGTTCTAGTACTTGGACATGAAAATTGCGGTGCAGTATCGGCTGTTTTAAATGGGCAAACTCAAGACATTGAAGCCATTGCTGAATTGATCGGCCCGGCGATCAAAAAAGTTGACCCTAAGAACAATCATGCTTTTGAAAATGCCATTAAAAGCAACGTAGGTGCAGTTGTTCAGCAGTTAAAAAACTCTCAAGTCATGCAAAAATTGATGGCTGCTAAAAAAATTAATGTCGTGGGTGGATACTATCACTTAGGCAGTGGTAAGGTTGAATTAATAGAAGAGTCTGGACGTTAAAAATGGGGGGGAGCCATAAGGCTCCCTGAAGGCTAGTCAATTTTTTCGAGCGATGAAGCAAACGCGATTAAAGAAAATCCTGTGAAAAGCATATTGATTCCCACAAGTAAACCAATTGTCCAGGCTGCAGTTCCAGGCCATCCTCCTATTAGAAGGCCTGCTAAAAGAATCGACAAGATGCCACTGATAAGCATCCAGCCCCAATTTTTTAGAGGCTTAAGGTGAAATGAAAGTACGGTTTTTGAAATTCCATCAATAACAAAATAAGCAATCATCAAGATTGTTAAGGATAGAATTCCCGCAAGGGGGTAGGCAAGAAGTAAGACCCCAATGACAATATTGAGGATGGCACTAACCAACGTAGGCCAAAAACCTGTGCCCCTTGCTTGAAAGAGTCTAAAAAAAAGAGCTAATCCTGCTGCAATGAATAGCCAGCCAATGAAGATCTCAATGGCAAAAGTAAAAAATTGAGGTAAGGCAATTGCTAAGCAGCCTAAAAGAGCAAATACAATGCCTTCAAAAATTAAAATGCCACGATGGCGAGAAAGAATTTCCATAAGGTATACCCCTGGTTATAAACCCACTTATAGAAATATTTTTATTTTTATAAAAGAGCAATCTCATTGAGAAAAATTGCCAACTCTTTAGCAATTTCCTCTCGATATAAGGGGTAATATTTCCTCATCCAACGATCAATTCTTTCCCAAACCACTTTTCTCAAATCAATGATATAGCGTTCATAAAGCTTCATTTCTTCATCATAGCGCAATTTGCCCACATCGAGACGGATGGGGCGATTTTTGTAAAATCCAGTGTTGTGCATTACATTGTGATCGCGATCGTATACCCCTAAATGATATTCCTCGAGATACATGCATAGTAAGGCACGTAAAGAGGCTTTGACTTCGGCTACTTTTCCACGATTAAGAAGGTCTCTAAAGAATTGGTTCGAGCTGACACCCTTTTTTTGTACGACAAAGACAACATCGTTGAGGGAAATTTCGTAAAGAATCTGATTTCTATCAATAATCTTAGCAGTAAAGGGAATGGATTCTTGCGGATTGAGATGTGCGTAGATTAATCCGCTATTCTCCCTGTCTTTCGTCAAAGCTAAAAAATGGCCTGAAAAAACTTGTTGAATACGTTTTTGATTGCTGATGAATTTTTTTGCTTGATAATTTTTTAGCCATGAAAATTTAGGCAAGTAGTGGAGGTGTTGGAAACCTTTGAGGTGTTGAAATTTAAAAAACTTTAGAACGTACTTCCCGTCTGCGCTGGAGAAAGCAAATGTTTGATTTCCACTTCCTAAAAATGTAAACGGTTTCTGAAAAATTTCATGAAGGATGGGTATATTTTCGCTGTCGAGAAGAGTAGATTGGCAAGTCGGCCAGCTTTCTTTTTCATAGGTGATGAAATTGGGGTTAAACCAATCGGAACGTTTAGAGGGTATGTAATGAATGAAAATATAAGCAGGGATAAAAAGTAGAAGGAGGTATTTAAATTTGCCCATTTGCGATTTTTTCTTCGAATTGTATCGAAGAATTAATTAAAATTCAAAACAACCAAAATGGTGCAAATCGATGTTGGAATTTTTGATAGCTCCGTCAGCTGTTTATGGGCAAATGATTTTTGTAAAACTTTTAGGAGTTTGCTTTTTCTTTGCCTTTTTTTCCCTATCGCAGCAAATCCTTGGACTTTACGGATCTCAAGGCATATTACCTATTGATGACTATATGCATGTCGCTAGGCAAAAAATAAAAGCTCACCGCTTTGGGACTTTGCCAACCCTTTTTTGGTTTAAATCTTCTGACAAAATGATTAAAACCTGTGTAGATGCAGGAATTATCTTTTCATTACTTGTTATTTTAGGGGTATTTCCAGCTTTTTTCTTAACTCTTCTCTGTATATTGTATCTGTCATTCATAAGTGTCGGTAATGAATTTCTCTCCTACCAATGGGATGCTTTATTAATTGAAACAGGTTTTTTAGGTGTTCTGTATGCTATTCAGTCACCGCCACCCATCATGGTTGTCTATGCTGCTCGGTTTTTGCTTTTCCGCTTTATTTTTTCCTCAGGGATTGTGAAGCTGCTGTCTGGTTGCCTTGAATGGCGCTCACTCAACGCAATGAAATACCATTTTGAAACCCAGCCCCTTCCTAATAGAGGAGGGTATTACCTTCACCAAATCGCTAGTAGACTAACGAAAATACTTACCTTAAGCGTTTATTTCCTAGAGCTCATTGTCCCATTTTTTATTTTTGGCGGATCTTTTTTACGTTTGTTTGCCGCCGCTTCCTTGTCCCTGTTTCAGCTTCTTCTTATGGCCACAGGGAGTTTTGCTTTTTTTAATCTTTTAACAATTGCTCTTTGCTTTACATTGGTTGGTGACAAATTCTTGTTGTGGATGCCTCAATGGACGATGCAGGCACTTTCTCCTAACCCTTTTCTCACTTTGGTTTTAAACTTACTAGCCACCCTACTTATTGTTTTAAACGTTCACATGTTTTTAAGATTATTTTTTAGGTTTGAAGAAGTAGATAGAGTTTTTCGTTGGATTTATCCCTTTCATCTTGTGAATTCCTATGGGTTATTTGCTGTTATGACAACAAAACGGAATGAAATTATTTTGGAGGGATCAGAGGATGGCATTGTATGGAAACCTTATGAGTTTTACTGGAAGCCAGGAGCTTTAGACCAAGCTCCAAAACATGTAGCACCTCTACATCCCCGTTTAGATTGGCAAATGTGGTTTGCTTCTCTAGATCACTATCAACGTGTGCCTTGGTTTCATCAATTGTTGGTAAGAATTCTTCAAGACTCAAAGGACGTACTAGCCCTTTTCCAGAGCGTCCTCCCAGATTTTTAAGGACGCTTTCTTATGAATATCGCTTTACAGATCTTCACGAAAAAGAGGTAACGGGGAAATGGTGGAAAAGAAATTACTTAGGGTTCTATTCGCAACCATTTTCTATAAATTTAGAGGATAAAGCTGAGTAAGTTATTCAGTCCGTAATGGGGGATACTTAACTAAAAAGCTTCTTGCCCTCGTTAATTGTTAGAAGAGTTGGTACGTGGGCAGGAGGTTGCGTGTTATTGGATTTCTCTGTGCAAAATGTATTAAATAACATAGCGACTAAATAACAACTGGCTACTTTTTCTCCCTTGTCTGCGTGTTCTTTAAGGTACTCAAAGGCTTTTACGAAATCGTCTGCTTTATAGTACAGCTCTCCCAATTTCGCTTTAGAGGGAATATGCCCTAATTTTGCAGCTTGGTTAAAATATTTACTAGCTATATCAAGATCTTTAGTAACTCCATCTCCTTCTAGATACTTGCAACCAAGCAGGTAGTTTTCGAGGGCAGCTGCTTGTTCCACGCTTTCCAAAGATACCCCGTTGCCTTTTTTAGGCTGTTGCGAAAAACCCACATTGGATCGAGTATTGGGTAATTCATTTTGCACAGATAGCGGGTTACGAGGAGTATTCATTTGTTGACGTTGGTTAGAGGGAATAGGATTTCTAGGAGTTCCCTGCCCACTATTATCCTGTGTCACAGGATATACTCTTTTCTTCTGTAAACTGTTGTTTTGACTATTTTTTTTAGGAGGCCAAATTTGGGATTTAATTTTTGTTGCAAGGCAAACCGTGCCATAGGTCACTCCAATAACTAGCGGAGGGGCAAGTGTAAAATAAGAGAAGATTTTTAAAGCAGCGATCATTACTTTGGAGTAACTCGTTTTGGAGCCAGAACGAAGGCTTTCTAATGGAGTAAAATAATTTTTGCAAATTTGTTTTATATTCACATTATGCCATTAAATTTTTTTTCTATTTTTTTAGTCATATTAAGGGTTTATTTTTTTTAGTCAAATATCATTTTTTCAATTAAGAAGTCTGAATAATAACAAATTAATTGAAGAAAAGTGTTTCATCTTCTTGGGATAAAGGTTTTTTTAAATAATTTTACACAACCCCTACTCCTAAAAAAGTCTGAACTCTCAAATCAGTCATTGTTTTGAAGTAGAGAAGACACCACGGGCTTTTGCAGAAGAGTAATAATAAGCAACTATCATCTAAAAGGCTAGATGATAATTTTTAGATTTAAAAAATTGGACAAAATTTTTTTGCTGGATTTATCCTTTTCAGCTTGATTATAGGTGAATATCTTGCTTTTATCAATTCTTAGCAAGGCGGCCGCAAGTTTCAAAAGATATGTTCTCTCTTTTGCAACAATTCTTTTCCTAAACCTAGGCTGAGTGTTTTTTACAGGCCTTCATGAAGAAGTAGCCACTTAAGCCTTTATTCTCTACTTTTTTGCATTGAGAGGATAAAAACGATTATTTTTTTGAGCTACCTTATTCAAAAGATCTCTCGCTTCTGAAAGGTTTTGCCCAGCGGATTTAATAAGATAGACAAAAGCTCGATCTCTAGTTATTTCAGTGGTGTGCTGATAAAAATACATGGCGGCAACATAGTACTGCGCAACCTTTTCTCCTCCATCTGCAGCTTCTTTAAAGCAGTCAAAAGCTTTTTTCTTATCACCAGCTTTATAGTGCAATACTCCCAGTTTCGTTCTAGAGACAACATGTCCTAATTCTGCAGCTTGCTTAAAATATTGAGTAGCCTTGTCAGCGTCTTTAGTAACTCCTTTTCCTTCCAGATACATATATCCAAGCCTGTAGTTTGCAACAGGGTGTTGAAGAGCGGCAGCTTGTTCAAAGGTTTCCAAAGCTGCCGCGTAGTCTTGATTATCATAATGTGAAACACCTGCATCTATCTGAGCGTTGGATAATTCATTAGAAACACCGACGCCAAGCTCATACTGTTTTCCTCGGTTCAAATATCCTTCTCCCGTCTTCTCAATTTCATCAAAACTATTTTTTTGTTGAGGCTTAGTTTGAGATTTGATTCTTCCTAAAAGGCACACAGTACCATAGGTCGCACCAACAATTAGGGGAGAGATGAGTGTAAGATAGGAAAAGACTTTTAAAGCAGCAATTGCTACCTTAGAGCAATTTTTTGGTTGGCTGGAACGAAGGCTTTCTAATGGACTAAAGTAACTTTTGCAAACTTGTTTTATATTCATAAAATCCTATAACATATTTAATTTATTATACTACAAACTATTACTTTTTGTGAATTGTTCATTTTCGAATTAATAAATCATATTAACAAATGGATAATTGAAAAAATGTATCGGCTAGTTTGTAATTAGACAGTTTGGGAATGCCAATGAAAGTAATTCTTACAGTTTTTTCCATATTGATATTCAGGCAGTCATGCGTGTCGTATTGGATTGGATGAAATAATTTGCTAAGCGCCTTAGGAAAAGGGCCTTAAAGGATGTTTATCCTCAAAGGCGCCATCTCAGATCTTAAGCCAGTAGGACTGATTAGTCTTCGTCTTTGATCTTATTTTTTCGTGAAAATTCTAATTAGTATTACCAGCGTCATTAGTTGAAGCTTGCGGAGGTTGATCCTGCCTCACATTGAGTCTTTCTGCAGGATTGAAGTCCGGAAGCCCTTGATTTCTAGCGGCCTCCTTAAAAGCAGCAGCAGCGTCGTTAGTTGAAGTTTCCGAAGGTTGATCTTCTCCTATGTTATTTTCCTCGAGAGGCTGAGGGGCTGGGAGCTCAGTGGTTGGCTCCTTTTGTGAGGAACTGGCAGAAGCGCTGCTAGACGAATCTTGTGTGGATTTACTTGCTTTATTTCCAAGAACGGGCTGCGCTACACTATTCGTGCTAGATGCGCCGCGTGCACGGCTTGTGGCGTCGGATTTTTTCACGCGACCTGCTAAATGAGCTATACCATAGGTAATGCCAGCAGCTAGGGGAGCGATGAGGGTTAAATAAGATAAAACTTTAATTAAGCCTATTGCGGTTTTAGAAGGTTGTTTACTTGCAATATCTTTAAAACCACTCAAATAACTTCTGCACACACTTTTAATGTCCATTTTATCTCCCTTTTCTTTAATTAAATTTAAACAAAAAATAAATTATTTCATAATTATATTAATTTAATATTAAGAACTTTTTTCTTTAAAAGGAAAATAAAGAGATATAAAAAGTAAGTTTTAAACCTATTGAAGGATATAAGTTAATTTTTTACAGATTTTTAAAGTAAATTTTCTTGTTATATTTACATAATCTTGTTAATTTCTTAACAAATGTTTTTCAAAGTCATTTTTATGAAATACTCTTTTTTCTTATTGTTTCTCATCTGGAGTGGTCTTTCAGCGAACCCCGCTAATTCTTTTACTGATGGGTATGTACAATGTGAGGAAGGGCAACTTTACTACCGCACAATTGGAAAAGGGGAGCCTATAGTCCTCATTCATGGGGGGCCAGGACTTGATCACTCCTATTTTCTACCAGTGATGGATACTTTGGCAGAAGATCACCTTGTCGTCTATTATGATCAGAGAGGGTCGGGAAAATCTCAATGTATCGTAAACTGTGAGACAGTTAATATGGACAAGTTCGTAAGCGATCTAGAGGCTTTAAGGATTGCTCTTGATCTTGAAACCCTTACTTTGGTTGGGCACTCTTGGGGCAGTTTACTAGCAATAGAGTATACATTAGCTTTTCCTAAACGGGTCAAATCTCTCATCCTATTGCATTCATTGCCCCCAACAAGCAAGGGGTTAGAAAAGTACTATGAAAATCTTGATTTGCTATTGAAACCTATTTCAGATCAGTTAGCAAAAATAGAGCTTTCGGAAGACTTTAAACATGGGCAACTTGATGCTGTACGAAATTATCTAGACCTAATTTTGCAAAAGTTTTTCTACGATGAAAACAAAATTCTGCTACTCAATACACATTTAAGCCAAAACACAGCTTCCAATTTTTTTAAAATCGGGGAGTTAATCGACAGCGATTATCTTGGGGATTACGATCTTACGAAACAACTTAATTTGCTAAACGTACCCACTCTAATTCTTCATGGGGATAATGATCCTGTTCCAGTAAAATTTGCTGTAAAGTTAAATCGAGAAATTAAAAATTCGCGCTACTTAGAAATAAAAAATTCAGGCCACTTTTCTTTTATCGAGCAGCCTGTGATCTTTTTTAGAGAAATCAATGCCTTCCTATCTCAAGAAACTTTAAAGCATAAAATTTCTCCGCCGCACTAAACCAGGCAAATTCAGAGGGTTGAACGTTAAAAATGCAGCTCTAGCCTTGCATTACCCTTTTATGACAAGATGAGGTTTCAGCCGTGCCACCATTCTAGCAAGTCCTGCTTTCTGAACAGCTTCTACAACACTCTCGACATCCTTGTAGGCATCAGGCATCTCCTCGGCAATTGTTTTAGAAGAATTGGCCATCACTGTGATACCCTGTTGGCTCATATAATCAATTAGGTCTCTTCCCGACCAGTTTTTTAAGGATTGTACTCGGCTTTTAGCTCTTCCTGCTCCGTGACACGCACTACACCATGTGAGAGGATTCCCGCTCCCGGCCATCAAATGGCTAGCTCTTCCCATATCTCCCGGAACAAGCACAGGTTGTCCCGTTTTTTGAAATAAAGGCGACAATTCAGGGTGGCTGGGACCGAATGCTCGTGTTGCACCTTTTCGGTGGACGCAGAGTTTTTTAATTTCTCCTTCAACTTCATAGGACTCAAATTTAGCAATATTGTGACAGACATCGTAGATAAGACGCACATCTTCTTGGTTGATTTTGAGCACTTCTTTAAAAGCTCGTCTTACATGGTGCAAAATCTGCTGGCGGTTGTTAAAGGCAAAGTTGGCCGCTGCAGCCATCGCTGCAAAATAATGCTGGCCAGCAAGGCTTGTAATCGGGGCTGCAACAAGTTGTCTATCGGGAAGGCCCTCTGCATAACCCTGTTTGATAAATTCATTTAACGTATCTTGGCATACCTGATGGCCAAATCCTCTTGACCCAGAATGAATAAGGATGTAGGTGCGTCCTAACTCAACCCTCCACTCTTTAGCAATTTCTGGCAAGAAAATCGTGTCAATACTGCCAATTTCTACAAAATGGTTTCCTGAGCCAATCGATCCGAGCTGTTGCCGGCCCCGATGTTTAGCCAGTTCGGATACTGCTAACACATCGCCTCCGGTTATAAGTCCGTTGCTTTCCATATGGTCCAAGTCCTGTAAGAAGCCAAATCCTTTTTCGATCGACCAGCGCGCCCCTTGCTCAATAAGGTGGCGATAATCGGTATCTGCAAGTCCTTTCTCTTTTTTATGACCATGGCCGACTCCCGAAGGGATGTAAGAAAAAGCCTTTTTAAGCAACTTAAGCTGCGTGGTTTTATTAATACTTTGAAATGGTATAGGGGCAATTGCAATGCGTACGCCGCAATTTATATCGTAGCCGACACCTCCAGGGCTGATCACTCCTGTTTCTGCGTCCATCGCTGCGACACCTCCTATGGGGAATCCATAGCCCCAATGAATATCCGGCATTGCAATGCTGTAACCTGTAATGCCTGGAAGATAAGCTACGTGCCTTAACTGCTCGAGAGGCTTCTCGATGTCACACTCAGCAAAAAGTTCTTCAGTTCCAATAACAAGTCCAGGAACGCGCATACCTTTTTCTTGTGGTACAAGGTATGTTGCAGGATGGATTTTCTTGAGGTTAAACATCGACAATCATTTCCCATTCTAAGTGTTTTTCTTTTTTTACAAGTTGGCCATGAAAGCTGATAGCTTTAAAAGGGCATCCATATTCTGCATCTGCAAAACCGACACACTCATTTAAATTAATAATAATCTCATCCAGATTTTTAAACTGGATTTCTCTTGGAATAAATGAAAGGAGTTTAGGAAATTTCCAGCATAAAGCGCAAAAGGCATTGAGGAAAATCTGATTGGGATTATCGCCTCTTATTTTATAAGCGATATCGGCAGTATGTTCAAATTCTTCAAAAGGCAACAAAAAGGGGTGTGTCCAAATTGGTTGGTAGTTAAGGTTGGGTAAGCTTTCATAAAGATGGAGCTGGGTAATAATAAAGGGAATTTTTATAAAGGCATCACGCCATTTTTTCTCTATGAAGGGTTTTCTCGCAATGGTCGTATGGCAAAGCCAATGTTCTTGTTTCTCTGTTAGAATATTTTTTTCAATTAACCAATCCCGGCTTTTTTGGTAGTAACGGATAAAATCGATGGAACGGTCCCAAAAAATACCCTCCCATGCCACAACATTGGGGTGTTGGGATGGGAGAAAAAGACAATGACTAAAGTTCCCTGACAGACCTACAGAAAATTTCGGCAAGGGAAAGTTGGGCAAAATAGTATTTAAATACTTAGGGTTCTGATTACCTAAAAAAACAAGGGTTAAATGCCTAGATTTTTCAGGAACTAAGCGACCTTGTGGGAAAAGATCGGGCCATGGTGCTTGGACTTCAAAGCCCAAAAAAAGACGCTTTGAGTGCAAATCATTCATTGTAAATTTGATGGTAATAGACAATATTAAAGATATTTTTTATAAAAAATTCAAGTGTTCGTTTAAAAGAAAGCGCCAAGATTCAGCTTGCTATCAAGGCCGTAAGTCCACTTTTTTAATGAGGGGGGAAGGAATAGCAAATGAGATAGGGAATACGAGGTTATAAGGAATGTGGATTTCTCACAATATTCAAGCTTTTGGTTCGATAGTACTGCTTTGTCTTATCCATCTTTTCGCTAATCAGGTCAAATATTTAGGATGGATTTGGCATGGGCGGTTTTTATCTTTTTCGGGAGGTGTTTCTTTTACCTATGTCTTCGTCTCTTTGCTCCCTGAACTTGCAAAAGGACAAGCAGCAATAGATCAAGCTGGAATTTTTCCCTATTTTGAAAAGCATGTTTATCTCATTGCCCTGTTGGGGTTTCTTTTCTTTTACTCCACACAGTCTGTTTCTACAAAAGATGATTACAAAGAGCTGGGGTTTTTTACCTCAATGGCCAGCTACACAGTATTTAATCTGTTAATTGGCTCTGCAATTGCCGATCGCGCTAATCTGGATGTGCAGCCCTTACTGCTTTTTACATTGGCAATGGGATTACACTATTTCGTAAACGATCATAATTTAAGAGAAACTCATAAAAATATGTATGAGGACTTTGGGCGTTGGCTATTGACTTTAGCTTTAATCTTAGGTGCAGTTTTTGGATTTTGGATGCCGATTCAAGATACTGTTGTAGCTATTTTGATGGCTTTTGCAGCAGGAGGGGTGTTGTTTAATGTCATGCGCTACGAACTCCCTAATAACGATAACGTTTCATACTTTTGTTTGGGTTCTCTGCTTTATGCAACAATGCTCATGTCCATTGGCGTTAGATCTATTTTTGTATCAACAAGTTAGCTTTGCGTGTGAACAATTTCACTTAAGCAAGGATTAGGGCTAGTACGCGTTTCGCCTTGCTGGTACTGCAGAAAATAGTACTTTGCAGCAAGCAATCTAGGAACTTTTTGAACGGCCCAGCTATGGATTTCTTTGGCAATGATAGCCTGGTAGACACTGCTGAGACAGATTTCACTTAATGATTTAGCAAGCTGGTAGAGAATTTCATTTTCCCTATTTTGAATGGCATAAAGAAGTTTAGCTTGCACGAGCTTATCAGCAATCGATTGCAAAGGGTGAAGAGGCATTTGCAGGTCGTTAGCAATCGATTCTAATTGTGCAGGAAAGAGCCCTTTTTGCACATTTTCTGCACAAACCATGCAAAGATACAAGGCGATTTCTACCTCATTAGCTGGTTGCTTGTCGGATGTATTTAAATACCCCGTTGTTGAAAAATGGTAGCTAATTTCCCCTCCGATTAATGTAATCATCCAACTTAACTGTAGCCAGATCAAAAATAGGGGGATAGCAGCAAAACTACCATAGATAGCATTATAGCTTGTCACATAAACTTGAAAGTGGATGTATGTCCATTGTACAATCTGAAATAAGGTTCCTGAAACGACGCCTGCAACAAGGCTTGAGGTGAGGGGAATATTTTTATTCGTCATAAAATAGTAGACTAAACTGAACAATATCCAACTCAAACAAAAGATGATCGCATAGTAACCTAAGTAAATAACTGGTCTGACCCTATCGTAAAATCCTATATCAGAAGTATATTTCACAACTTTTGCCACAATAAAGATAGTAAGGCTGCTAGAAGCGACAAAAATAATGGGTGTGAGAATAAGAACGGCAAGATAGTCGGGGATTCTTCGCTCCCAGGGTCTCATCGCTCCAATTTTCCAAATTTCATTGAGAACATTTTCTAAATTACCGAGAAGGCCAAAGGAAGTCCAAAACAATGTGATGACGCCGATGCCTGCAATAAGGCTTCCGTGTGCATGATCTAATGTTGAATTGGCAAAATCGATCATCTTCTGAGCAAAATCTGGTTGTTGATAAAAATTCTCCCGCAGCTGTTCCTCTAAAATTTTTTCAAAACCAAACCCTTTGGCAACGCCAAAAGCCACAGCTAAGACAGGAACAATGGCTAAAAGCGTGTAATAACTTAGGGCAGAAGCTTTGCCATAGCAATTATCTGAAATAAATCCTGCTCCAGCAGCGCGTAGGGAACTGAAGAACCGATAAAAAAAGTTTCTAATCATAGAATTTGCATTAATCACTTTATTCAGGTAAAAAAGAAGTTTTTTAATCTATAAGGAAACGGGATGTTAAAATTTCGCGCAAGCACTCTTATCGCTTTTTCAGGATTAGTTTGGTTTGGAGCCGGCCTCTACCTACTAACCCTCGGATTAAATTTCCTTCTGGAAAGTGATAACTTAGCCAATTCAGGACAACAAGTAGGCCCTCTGCTTTCCTTGCTGTCTCCAATAGCCACCTATGATCAAGGTACCCTGCTGATCGTTACTTTAGGCCTTGCGATAGGTTTTATAAAAGGAAAATTTATATTTGCTAAAACTGTGCGTCAAACTGTTGAAAGAATTGTAAGTTTTAGACCTCCTATTCCTTTGACTAAAATGTATTCTATAAAGTACTGCATGTTATTAGCAGGAATGATGCTTTTAGGAATGACCTTTAAATTTTTAGGCTTTTCCTATGATGTGCGTGGTCTTATCGATGTTGCTATTGGCTCGGCTCTCATCAACGGCTCTATGCTCTATTTTCGACAAGTGCTTATTACAAAAAATCAGGAAGCTGGTTCTTACTTGTGATACCTTGAGCCTTTTTGCAGTTCAATGGCTCGATAAATTTGTTCAACGAGAATTAAGCGGCAAATTTGATGGGTGAAGGTCATTCTTGAGAAGCTGATTAATGGGTGCTTTTTAAGACTTTCAGGAAGCCCTTCAGCTCCGCCAATGACAAAGGACAATTTGGAACCCCCTCTCTCTAGCGAAGTGATTAGAACTTGAGAGAATTCTTCGCTGCTCAGTAGTCTTCCTTGAGGATCGAGGCAAATCAGGACATTTTCTTTCGATGCCTGAATTTCTAGTTGAGTGTCGTTCTTAAAAAGAAGAAAATCAATAGTCAGCACGGGACTCAGGCGTTTAAGGTATTCTTGCAGAGCATCCTCTAACCATTTTTCTTTCGTTTTCCCGATCGATAGAATTCTGATTTTTAACACTTTTCCCTAATCACTTTACTGTTACTATTTGAATAAACTTTTTTTCAGACAACACTTTAACAAAACCCTGATATAAAAGTAATAAATGAAAACTTGCCAATCGGCTGCTTTTGACACTTAGCGAATTTTAATTGCCAAGCACGATCAAAAAGGGGAGTTTAAGGAAGATTTAAGCGATGGGGTGAGGTTGATGTTTTCTAAATGAATAATCTTTTAGAAATTCTATGAGGGAACTTTTGCAGGGAATCGAAAAGTTTCTAAATTAGGAAAACGTTTATTTATAAACTTAAGAAACAAACCGCCGAGCAATTAAAGTGTTAAAAAAAATATTATGAAAGGTTATTCAAAGCTTTGCTTCCTGGCTCGATCCAGATGGCGTTTTTCTTCTCTATCCTGAATAGATTGCCGTTTATCAAAGGTCTTTTTCCCTTTAGCTATGGCAATTTTTGCTTTAACGCGTCCATTTTTTAGATAGAGCGAGAGGGGAATCAATGAGTAGCCTTTCCCTTGTTGTGCTGAATGCAGTTGGTTGAGTTCTCTTTTGTGCAAAAGAAGCTTGCGTTCTCTTCGCTCCTCGTGATTATAAATATTACCAAAGCGGTAAGGCGCAATGCTTGAAGCCACGAGCCAAGCCTCAGTGCCTTCGACTCTAATCCAAGCATCCTGTAAATTGCCCCCATGGTCTCTGAGCGATTTGATTTCTGTTCCTTTTAACACAAGGCCGGCTTCTAGCGTTTCCAAAATGTCGTAGTTAAAACTAGCTTTTTTATTGGAGACTAATTCTGGATTACTTTTAGACATATTTTTGCATCGAAAGCGTTTTTTCTTAGGTAAAATAAGTATAGAGTAGAAATAGAATAATCACAACAAAAAGGCTTGACAGGACATAAAGTTGCCGAGTATCTTTTAACTCTATAATTTTAGGGAAATTTTATTTATGAAATTTGTGATATCTACCCAAGAGCTAAACTTCCTCATTAATAAGATTCAAAATGTTGTGCCTCAAAAAGCGACTATCCCTATTTTGTCTAATTTTCTTATAGAAGCCTCTAACGGAATGCTGACTTTAACGGCAACTGATCTCACTGTGGGCATTCGTTGCCAAACAGAAGCAAATGTGATTGAAGAAGGTGCTACGACCTTACCGGCAAAGCGTTTTGCACAACTGATCCGCGAGCTGACACAGTCGCAAGTAGAAATCACTACAAGTGAGCAGGAAATCACAGAAATTAAAGCCAATACCTCACGCTTTAAGCTTCATGGGATGAAAGCGATTGAATTTCCATCTCTTCCAGATATGTCAGGAGCAACTTCTTTTAAAATGCCGCAAAATTTACTTAAGGAAATGCTCTTTCGCACTTCCTTCGCCATTTCACGCGACGACAACCGTTATGTGTTAACGGGCGCATCTATGCGTGTGGCTAATAAGCAGGCTGTTTTTTTGGGAACAGATGGTAAACGCCTTGCTCGAGCGCACACAGAGATTAATGTAGATAATGCATTTACGGGTAACTACATTATTCCTTTAAAAGCCATCGATGAAGTTTCAAAGAATCTCTATGAGGAAGGGGAGGTCACTGTTTACCTCATGCAAGATAAAATTGCCTTCGAAATTGCTCATACGACCATTATTACAAAGCTTTTATCAGGCGATTATCCAGATGTGAGCCGTGTCATTCCGGAGCGCACAAATATGGTGGTTTCCTTACACAGGGAAGAGCTAACAAGTTTGCTACGCCAAGTTTCTCTTTTTACCAAAGATAACAACCATTCAGTTCGTTTTACCTTTAACGATGGGGATCTTCGCCTCTCTGCCAATGCCATGGAGATTGGAGAAGGTAAGGTAAGCATGCCAGTAAACTACCATGGGCCAAGAGTTGACATCGCTTTTAATCCAGGCTTTTTTCTGGATATTTTAAGACATAGCAAGGAAGAGACTGTGACGATGGGTATTACAGATGCTTTCAATCCGGGTGTTATAACGGATCAACAGCTTTCTCAGGGTTTTGCCGAAAAAACAAGTCCTCTTTTCGTTATTATGCCAATGCGGCTTAATGACGAAGATTAATTAAATGTATCATGCAAATCCTCTCTTTAGCTCTTGTAAATTTTAGAATTTATAAAGAAGCATTTTTTGAATTTGATGAGCAAGTCAATGGCATCATAGGGGATAATGCAGTGGGTAAAACGACATTGCTAGAAGCTATCCATGTTGCTATTTTTGGGCGTTCCTTTCGCACCACGGAGCTTAAGGATCTGATTCGAGAAGGAGCAGATCAATTCAGACTGGAAGTTTCGTTTCTAAAAAATGGGATTATTCAGAAGATTTGTTTTTTTCAGGGGCTAAAAGAGCGGCGGGTACTTCATAATAGCACTGCATTTAATCAGCTCTCTTCTCTTTTGGGAATTTTACAGGGTGTCCTGATTGCCCCCCACGACATGGACTTAATTAGAGGGGCTCCTGCAATCAGACGTCGCTTTCTCGATATGCAGCTCTCACAAATAGATCCTCTCTACGTTCACCATTTTTTGCGCTACAATCGGGCGATGAAGCAGCGTAATTTTCTTTTAAAATCTTCTAACTTATCACTCATTGAACCCTTTGAAAAAGCAATGGCTGCATCAGCAGCTTACATCGTGCAACAAAGAATGCGTTGTGTTCAACAGCTGAGTGATTTTTCAGAACCCCTCTATGGCTCTTTATCTAATAGTCGAGAGGTGTTGCAAATTAACTATTTGGCAGATAGGCAAAAAATGCCGAATGACTTAAAAGAACTGGAAGATTTCTATTTTAGTGAGCTTCATCGTCTTAGAGCTAGAGAGTTGATTTTTGGCTATACTCTGGTTGGCCCTCATAAAAATGATTTATCCATTACGATTAATCAAAAAGAAGCTCGTTATTTTGCTAGTGAGGGACAAAAAAATTCTGTCATTGCCGCCCTTAAATTCGCTGAATGGGCATTGATTGCTCAACGTACTGCTCAAAAGCCTTTAATGATGATCGATGACCTATCCTTAAGCCTTGATGCTTTTAGACAAAGTGAATTGTGCAAGAAAATTGCTGAAATGGGTCAATGCTATTTTAGCACGGTTAGCAAGCCTTCATTCACTTTTGATAGAATTAAATGGATTACCATTAATTAAATTAATTTTATTGAGTTAATGTTTAAATAGAGATTAAAATCCTATTGTAGGATGCTTTACAATGTTAGTAGTCAGAAGTTGATTGAACTCTTAAAAAGAAAATAGATGAGGTTTGAGTGCAATTAATAGCAGCATTTAGGATTTAAAACATCTATCGGGGATCTAATTTCTAAATCTATAAGTGAGCGTATGCTTCTTCCTCCGTATTCAGTTGTTCAAAGATTGTCGATAGTCTCCATAAGAAAAAAAATTGACGTGAAATCATTTTTTGTTCAGTTTGTGGCTACAGGGTTGGCCTTGAGTCTACCTTAGAATTAAAAATATGTTAGCCGCCCTTTTGGGTGAATAGATAAGGAGCGAACCTAATGAAAGCTTCAAAAAAAGATAAAGGTGAAATAGTAGATGTAGAAGAGGATCTACAACTCGAAATGAAGGAATTTGCAGAGGCATATGACGAAAGCCTAAAGGAAACTTGCGTTACTCAATTAGAGCCATTTGAAATGTACGCTAAAAAAGTACGTCGCGAGATTTTTTCTAACGTGAAAATGTTTAAAAAGCGTTTTTCGGCAGGTTTTCAAGTTCTTCAAGATGAAATTAACGAAGAGTCGAAATGAATTTTGAAGATGTGGGGGGGGGGAGTTTAATCTTTCCTTAAAAAAGTTGTAAGGCAGCTTAAGAATCCTTAAGTTTTTGTGCAGCTTTTTGGCTAAAAAGAGCTTACAAGAAATTTTTGGATAGGGTAGCAAACTCCTCGCAACTTTCTATCAAGTAAGTATCAGCTCTTTTTGAGAGGCACCAATATGGAGAAGGAGCAATGCTTTTTTTATCAAATACGAATGTTTCTTTGTGGTGGGAAAATGCTTGACTATGTAGGGGATGGCTATCTATTTAGCTCTTATTTTTGTCATATAGGTTCTCGATTTTAGGCCAATACACTTATTATTACTCCGTTTCATTGTTATCAAACACTAAGCCAATTTCATAAAGCGTTTTTATCAAGAAAGTTTTAAACTTTGGTAGACGGGAAGAAAGTTAACGAAAGAATTAAAAGAAATTAGAAATTGACGTATCGTAGCTCGATATCCTAGCAAGATAA
>VKHO01000008.1 GCA_011125455.1 Chlamydiales bacterium STE3
TGCTTGTCTAATTTTTACTCTTTCTTCTTCTGGAATAGATTTTTTTTAGGGATTGAGAACAAATTGCCTGCCACATGAAAGGCATTGATGGTTTTGTTTTCCACTATAAATATGTCCATTTTTCTTGATGGTTGTTGAATTGCACGAAGGACATGCTAAGCTCATAAGTTTCTCCTTGGTGTAGACAAAGAAGAAAACCTGAAAGTAGCCAGCAATGCCAAATCAATTTTTCTACAGCATTACTTGTTTATGACTACCGCTTTTTTCTTAAATATTTAGGATTAAGTATCTCTTAGGTCGGGTGCAATTGATTTTGGCTGATGCTTTGAGTTATTGGAGATCGAACCGGCCCTATTATGAGCGTTTAGGGGGTTGCCTGCATTTTTTAGAAACTCGAGGTGCTTTTGGAAAGCTTCAATGGTAACTTGGCTGATGTGATGCTCTATCCCTTCAACATCAATTTCTGCTATGCTTTCAGGAACACCTAAAGCCATGAGATATTCCAAAAGAAAAAGGTGCCTTTTTTTGCTGAAGAATGCCAGATTGACGCCTTTATCCGTCAGCGTGATTGGCTGATGATGTTTGGTAATTAGATATCCTTTCTTTTCAAGCCTCTTAACTGTCCGAATGACTGTAACATGAGAAACTCCCATTTGCTCAGCAATATCGCATATTCTCGCTTCCCCTTTAAGAGAAATTATATCTAAGACCATTTCAACATAATCTTCTGCCGTCTCAGCTATATGATGTTCCCGTGTAGCAGCAAAGAGTTTAGCTCGGTCGCATTTCTCTTTCCTCATATTCTCTATCGTTTCCAATTTTATAGTCTAAGGGATATTTAGAATAATAGCATTTAGCTGCTTGTTGTGCTAGATCTTCTTTCGATGCTTCACGCAGGCAAGCTTGAAGATAATGCTCATCCTCTTCCAGGCCCTGTATGCAATTAGCATAAATCCGCTTGATTATAGCAAAATCCCCTTCATTAATGATACAGGATATGTTTAAAAAAAAAGCAATCATTATAAACTCAAGCGCATTAAATGGCCATTCTCCAAAATGCCCTATATCTGTGAGGTCTTCCCTATCAACAAATAACTTTTTCCCTAATCCAATTTCTCCTATGTAACAAAAAATTGCAGAGCTGAGCAAGAGCAGGGGAATCGCCACCCCCAAGATAACTGAGCTCAGCTGCTTGAAACAGCCCCCTTTTTTTATTGATTTTTGCCCCTTGTAAAAACGATAAAAATACAGCCTCGTGCTGCAAGCTTTTTCTATTTCTGATTTCACCTGGCAAAAAATATTTTGCAATTGCCTGTCTTTATAGAGAGCCGATTTTTTGTCAGAAACCGGAAATTCACGGCAGACTTTTAATGCGACCAGGCGCCTTGAGGACAAACTTTTCGAAAATAAGCACTGGGCGCTGAAAACCTGTAGAAAGTCATTGATCGCCACATACAGTTTTTCAGCCAATTGGGGATTTTTTTTAATTTGAGATTGATTTTCTTGAACCCATTTTTTACAAATGGACTTTAGTCTGATGTACTCCCCTTCCCGAATTAATTGACGTAAAAATCTTTCTAGAGCCATCACCGAAATAATAGTTAGAGCACCCCACCCTCCTGCATCTCCTAAAGGCCTTAATCTTACAATGGGAGTTTGATCTTCATAGGTATCTTTTAGAGAGCGAATTGTTCCCTCACCAGCCCCTTCGAAAATGACAGATACATAAATTCCGGAAATAATAGTAGCAAGTGTCATGACGCCTCCCGCTACAAGGCCTTTTTCTTTTGTGATAGTGTAGAGCGACCTACAAAATCGTGAAGCAAAAAAACGGCCGGATGTTTCATTGTGAATTATTTGATTTAACTGAACTAACATTTTGCCTACCTGAGGTTGAGTTTAAATACACGTTTTGAGGATGAATTTTAAGCTAAGAAGTCGATATGTAGCACAGGCTACATTTAATTACCAAAACTATTTTTATGGCAGTAAACGACCTTAAAGTTCTTCTGAAACCTAAATTTTAATGCCGTTTAAGCTATTGAACCTATTTTCATATTAGCCAAAGCTATAGAGTCAGTGAAAGCTCAGCTTATAAAGAGGTGAAATGGATTGAAGAAGATACGTTAATCAAGTATCCAGATTTTGCTTTACCGGGGCGTAAAGAGCTTTTGAAAAGCGACACGGAATATGAGGTTATTTAGGTTGATGCTACAGAAACGCCTATTGAGCGCCCTAAAAAAAACAAAGGCGCTATTATTCAGAGAAAAAGAAAAAACATACCTTAAAGACCCAGCTTGTAGTCGATAAGAAGAGTAAAAAAGGGATTTGTACCTCTTATTGTAATGGCAAAAAGCATGATTTTAGGTTATTCAAAGAATCCCAAGTTAAAATCAATCCAAAAATAAAAGCATTAACAGATTTAGGTTATCAAGAATTAAAAAAGCTACATATTTAAACCCAGATGCCTAAGAAAAAAAGTAAAAAGAATCCTTTAACTAAAGAGGATAACAGAACAAATTAAAGTTTATCCAGAGAAAGAGTTGCCCATGAAAATGTCATTGGCCTCATTAAGCGATTTAAAATTATAGCAGATCGCTACAGAAATAGACGTAAAAGATTTGCACTTCGCTTCAACTTAATTGCAGCAATCTATAACTGGGAATTAAATACGTGAGTTTCGAAAGAGGTCTAATATAGTCTACACGAAAATCATGGGTGAAATTTTAAAGTCTGTAGCCTTCGGCTAGAAAAATAATCTAAAAAAAAGGAAATTTTAGTTTTCTGGACAAAGAACTTAGCAGGTGATGAATCAAAAAATCAAAAAAGGGCTTTTCATAATAGGCTGAGGTCTTAAAAATGAGTTGGCCCTTTCGCGCAATATAAGAATATTTTCAAAACAAAGCTTGCTATTAATCTTCATTTTCAATAAAAAAAGAGGCAATCTTAAAAAGATTGAAAAAAGAACTTACAAAAACCGCCTCTTTTGGCTAATAAATAAAGGTTAATTATGTATTTAACAGAATACTGGAATGACGATGATGACGATGACGATCCAATCACTCTCCCAAATCTTAATGACCAACTTAGGCTCGTTCAAGATTTAACTAAGGAAAGTGAGGAAGAGGCAAAGGAAGAAAATGCCTAACTGTGATTTGCTACTTCAGCTAAAGTTCGTCTCTTCACAAATTTTATCTCTCAAGTGAGAGCTAAGCTCTTTTTTTCTCCTTGAAATGATTTTGTCTAAAATGCGCTCCTCTTTAATTGCCATCATGACATCAAACTTGAATTGAACGGCAGCTCGTCATCCTTCCCCCGTGATGCAGCCGTTAAGATCCTCAACCCTATCCTCACTTTCAATAAACTTCCAACCCAATTTACTCACTCAACCTGGGTTGGAATTTAGTTTGTATCAGATTTAAAAGAGATACTTGAAATATCCAAGAATAGCCGCTATAGAAGAAAAAAAATCAACTTCAAAGAGGAAATCTGGATGGCTATTTCTAAAAATCTTTACAAAGAAGGGAGTACTCTTAGTGCATACCTTCTTGCAATGGCAAAAATGCAACGCCCAAAGCGAAAATGTCTACATCCCGATTGTGACGGTAGCCATGAGCCCAATGAAATGACTAGGCATGCCCTAAAGGAGTCAAGAGAAGGTCATGGAGAAACCTTTCATTCATTACAAGAGTTGTGGAATGCAGTAGGGGTAAATCCGCATGCTAAAAACTAAAATTGTGAATAGCTTTAAAAAAGATTTAAAGAAATTTAACCATAACCAACAAGTCATCCTAGAACTCGATAAAGTTTTGCAGGAATTAATGCTTGTGAAAGAACTGGATCCAAAATATTGTAATCACCCTTTATCAGGAGAGTGGTACGGATCAAAAGAATGTCACATAAAACCAGATGTCTTGTTAATCTACCGTATCGACGTAAAAGAACAAGTGCTTATTTTAGAAAGAATCAGTTCCCATGCTGAACTTTTTCATTTTTAAACCTTTTTCACAGAAAGCGGGGCTAATCTAGTGTCACCCGTGGATCCAAAAAGGTGTAGAGCAGATCAGCGACAAGATAGCCTATCAAAGTAAGAAAGGAGCCTGCCAAGGCAGAAAACATGATCACATTGTAATCTCGATTAACAATGGCTTCATAAAAAAATTTTCCAAAGCCATCGATTTCAAACAGAGTTTCCACGATTAAGGAACCACCAAGCACTACCCCTAATGACCCAGCAATGGATGTAACGATTGTAATTGCAGCATTACGTCCCACATGCTTCACTAACACAGTTCCTTTTGGAACGCCTTTAGCATAAGCTGTGCGCACATAATCTTGACGCAGCACTTCCAAAACAGCTGTTCTTGACAATCGCGATTCTGCAGCAAATCCCCCGTAAAACACAGCGATTAAAGGCAGAAGAATATGTTGTATCGTATCCAAAAGTCTCTGCTTGCTTGTCATTTGATTGTAGATCGGTTCTGGGCTCGTGAAACCGCTAAAAGGAATGGGAATATTGCTAAATGGAAAGGTATGGTTGAGAGCGATTTTTTCAATGAGGAATGGCCCAACTACGAATACTGGAATTGCAAATAAAATGAGAAAAAGAAAATTCAAAGAAAAATCGAGAAATTTTTTTTGGTAATAAGCCATCAAAAATCCAAAAATTTGACAAAGAAAAAAGGTAGCAATCATCGGAAGAATGGAGAGTGCTAGCGAATATTTAAACCTCTTTACAACTTCGTTAATCACTGTTTTATTGGCATCATTGCGCAGTGTTCCAAAGTCTAAAGTAAGAACTCGTGTAAAGTAACGCGCAAATCGTGTTTCAAAAAAGAAAATTCGAATTTTTTCGCTCAAAGTCGGATTAAAATGATAGAAAGCAGTATTCTCTTCATACCAAGCTTTCATCTTGGAAATTTTTTTTTGTACTTCTTCATCGCTATCGCTTGGATTGATCACAAGATCCATAAGCAGCTGGTTATCTATAGCAATTTTCTTATTCTTTTCTCTCTGTTCAGGAGAAAGTTCTGGAGCCAAAATCCCTTGTCTGATCCCTCCTCTGGCAAAAAACTTTGAGGCAACCGTGCGCAGATTATTTTTTGCATTAGGTGCGCTTATTACCTTCAAAAGATCGGGCATGATGAACCTAGCCTGATCGCCAAATTGGACACGCATTTGATCATAATCTTTAACACTTAGTTCATCAAAAGCATCAGGACTTTTTCGGCGATGCTCAAACTGCCAAAGGCGTAGCTGGACTGTTTCAAATGAAATCCATGGCCAAGTGTTCCATAAAATGGGTAGCGTTAAACCATAGTGTTCGCGAAACTGCAAATACCTTGTATCACTACCGAAAGCAACCGAAGTATCGCTTTTTTTGGTTACCCCTCCTTCAGCAGAATGCTCTGTAATAGAGATGGGGTCTCCGGGTGCCAAATTGATAATCACAAAATTTACAAGAATAATAAAAAAAAGTGTGACAGGTAAAAGAACAAGCCTGCGTATGAGGTAAGGTAGCATAAACGCTTTTTACCTCTTTATCCAGTAAAGCTCAGAAAGAGGTTCTACCATATTGGCTCCAGGAATTAAATCTTGTCGCTCTGCAGGTATAAAGACATTCTGCAAGTATTCGCGATAAACCAAAGCAACTTTAGGGACATATAAGAAAGTATAGGGCATCTCATCATAAAGTATTTGATGAAACTTATGATAAAGTTGAAGTCTTTTCTGCGGATCATACTCAAAATCTAATGTGTCGATAATTTGGTCAATTTCTTTGTTAGCAAAACCGATGGCATTAGCAGAACCTTTTTCTTGGGCAGAAGCAGAATGCCAAAGCTGTCTCGGATTTTCAGGAGGAGCGCTCAAACTCCATGCCATTAAGCAAGCATCAAAATTTTTATCGTCGAAAATCGCCGTTAGATCAGCCACATCGACTCCTCGTGGAATACAGCGGATCCCTACTTCTTTTAATGCTGTAATGGTGTAATCAACAATCGTTTTTGTGAAGGAGCTTTTAGCAAAGTAGACTAGAGTGAACTCAAAAGGGACTTTTGCCCCATCAATTTCCTTCTTTAAAACACCCTCCCCTTCGCTATCATACCACCCTTCTTCTTCGAGAAGTCTTCTAGCCATTTCAACATCATAAGGCAGAGGCTCAATCGATTGATCATAACTTGGAGAAAAAGGAAAGAAAGGGGCAGTAGTTTCTACGCCCATACCATGAAGGATATCTTTGATAATTCTTTTACGATCGATTGCATGTGTTAACGCTTGGCGCACTTTTTTATTGGTAAAAAGAGGATTTTTTTCATTCCACCCTATATAAGAAAAAGCGCGATCAAAGTATTTTAAAGTTTGAATTCCCAAGTTTTTAGAGAGTTGCTTTTTATACATTGCCGACTCTAGAAAAAGTTCTAAATCCAAAATGTTATCAGGGCGCAAAACAATTTCATCAGCTCCCGCTGCTTTAAATTCCTGCCAGGCATTTTCATTAGATTCTTTAAACTGCACTTCTAGAGCATCTACGAGGACAGCTAAAGGGAAATAATAATCAGGGTTACGCCGAAAACGTATCGACTTCTCCGTCATACCATCGAAAATCCAGGGACCACAGCTAGGAATCACATTTTTTGCCCAGTGGTTCATAAAATTTTGCGCCCAAACAGAATTTGTTTTATAAGTATTTCCCTCTACGTCTTCTTCAATAATTTTTCGCCCATCCGGTAAGTATTGGTAAACAAAAGAGGCTAAAGGGAATAGCGCTAAGGTAAGATTTTTTGTAGAGTATTTATTTCGTGTATAAACTTTTCCGCTTTCCTCTTCAAAAGAAGAGGCTTTCCAACGCACGACAAAGGTAAAATCATCTTCAATTCTAAATTCCTCCAAATCCTCATAGTACATGCGCATGCCCACAGCAGTAGCTTCACTTACAAATGGATTCATAGCGGCGTCATAAGCAAATTTAAAATCGTGAGCCGTTACAGGATGCTTTTTTAAAAAATGGGAGTTTAAAGTGAGTGGATTCTGAAACCAACTTTGTTCGAGAGGCTGCCAAAAAACATCATTGCGTAAATGTACCCAGTACTCAGGGATCCCTGTCCCCTCTTGAAACCGCTCCTCAACTTTAATAGCCATGTCTGGGGAATAAGTTTCATATTTCCCCGTCTGGGGCTTAGCCACACCGACTGAACAAAATCCCCACCATTCTCGAACAAATGCCCACCCACTAAAGGGGTGTAGATTTTCAGGTTTGCCGAGATTTATGGTTTTTCTTGTTCCTTCTATAGCAAAGTCCGAACCAACCATTTTTGGTAGTGTGTCTTTATAAAATAAATCTTCCGTTAGAAGGTTAGGAAGAGAAGGATCCATTTTGCGCGGTATTTTTGGCTTAATGTACTTTTCTTCTTCCTGAAATAGCCTTTGATTTGGCAAAGCCTTTAATGCCGTTAGTTGCTGCTTAACGTCTTTCAAATCTTGCTTGACAATGTGTAAGTTTTCTTCAACCAGAAGCGACGACCAGTAGAGCATAACCATAAAACTGAGGAGGGAGAGGATAATGATCCAGCGAAAAAAATAGGCAACAATCGGTTCTTTAATCATTAATAGATAACTATATGGTATTTAGAATTAAGGACTAAATGAGAAATCACATTCAATTCAGCCAAGCCTCTTAAACAGGCTAGCAATCCCACAAAAATGGCAGCCCAACCGATAAGTTGGTTGGAGTATTTTTTAGCAAAAGCAAACGCATTTCTTGCCTGCATTGCCACAAAAAGAGAAGGGCTTGTCAAAAGAGCAAAAGCAAAGCCGTTAGCCGTTCCAACAAACAGATCTCCAGATAGCGCACATGCTGAGTAGACAATGAGTGTTTGACCACAGGGTAGAAGGATCGTAAAAAAGCCAAACATAAATGTAGCTAAGGGTTTTTCTTTTAACAAGGCTAAAGTTAACTTATGATTGATAGGTGCAAGAACTTTAGCAAGCCGCTGATAGCCAGGGTATCCTAAATGCATGAGTGTGCACAATCCAAGAAATACAGTGATGATGCCGAATACGAGACTGGCTAAAGCGGGAACATGCAGTTCAGCGAGCAGGACACCGATGACAGCACCGAAGCCTCCGGCTAATAATCCGGCTAAAGTAAAGGAAACCATTCTACCTAAGAAATAAAAGTAGCGAAAAGAAGACTTTCCTAAAAGCATCACAAGAGGACCACACATTCCCATGCAATGGAGATTTCCTAGCAGGTAAACGGGTAGCATTGTCAAAAATAAGGTCATTGAGTTTTGTCGCTCCTTAGCAAGTGAATTTGTGCCATGTCCATCCCAGTATTACCCGATTTACGCGAATAAGCTACGATTGTCACAAAAAACATCAAGGTAAAAAAAACAAATAGAACCGTTCTTGAGGCGACAAGGTACCACATAATCTTTTCCTCTTATGTCAAATTCTTTTAACACTATCGCGTTTCCGATTTGTCTATATATTATTTTTTGATTATTGTCAGCATTTCGATGAAGGAGAAGACCATGTCAGCAAATGTCAATTTAGAAGCACAAGCCGATGTTTTACTCACGAAGGTTAGCCATTACCTAATCACAGTTTTGGGAAAAACAGTAGACGAGGCCAATAATGATGAGCTATACCGTGCTCTTTCCTATGCGCTAAGGGAAGAAATTATGGCGAACTGGTTGGCATGTTCGCGAACTTATGAAAAGCAAGATGTGCGCTGGCTTTTTTACCTCTCGCTTGAGTACATGCCAGGGCGTATTTTAAGCAATAACATCACAAACGTCTCTTCGATCGATATTGTACGTATCGCTCTGCAGAAGCTCAACCGCGGTTTCGCAGATATTATCCGCTTAGAAGCAGATCCCGGGCTGGGCAATGGAGGCTTGGGCAGACTAGCCTCTTGTTTTTTAGATTCTTTAGCGACATTGCACTATCCTGCTAGAGCTTATGGTCTGCGCTATCAGTATGGAATTTTTGAGCAGCAGTTATGGGATGGCAATCAAATTGAGGCGCCTGATTGCTGGCTAATCAATGAGTACCCGTGGGAATTCCGTCGGGATCTACGCAAGGTAACCGTAAAATATTGTGGAGAACCCACACCTTCTCACAATATCCATGGCGATGAAATTATGTCCCTTAAAGGCTATGAAGAAGTCTGGGCACTTCCCTACGATATTCCGATTGTAGGGTATGCGAAAAACCGTGACTTTTCAGTTGTCACCCTTAGACTTTGGTCGACCAAAGAGTCGCCACGCAATTTTCAGCTACAGCGCTACAATGCAGGCCGTCTGGATCAAGCTGCTGAAAACACCACTCTTACTGATGTGCTTTATCCAAGCGATCACCATGAAACGGGCAAAAGGGTTCGATTAAAGCAAGAATACTTGCTGGTTGCGGCATCACTACAAGATATTTTTCGCCATTACATGGCAAAGCATGAAAACCTGCGTGATTTTTCGGATAAAGTCCGCATTCAAATTAACGATACGCACCCCTCTCTTGTTATTCCAGAAATGATCCGTATTTTAATGCAAAAACATGACATCCCATGGAAAATGGCTGTGGATATTACGCAAGCTGTTACCGGCTATACAAACCATACCATTTTAGAAGAAGCCCTCGAGCAGTGGGATCAAAGCCTCTTATATTACCTGCTTCCGCGTCAATGCCGTATTATTGAACGTCTTAACTACGAACTCTGCAATACCTTACGTACAAAACATCTTGCCGATGAAGGTAGGGTTCAACACATGTCTATTATTGAAAAAGGCAAGGTGCGTATGGCTAATCTTGCGATTGTTGGCTCGCACAAAGTCAACGGTGTCGCAGAGATCCATAGCAATATCTTAAAAAACGAGGTCTTCCGCGATTTTGCAGATTTAGATCATGATAAATTCATCAATATTACAAATGGCGTTACTCAAAGGCGATGGCTTTTGCATGCCAATCCAGAACTTGCTCATTTCATTACCAAACGTATTGGAGAAGGCTGGATTACAGACTTTCCCCAGATCAAAAAACTAGCGGCGTTTACCGACGATGGGGATACTCTTGCAGAGCTACAGGCGATTAAACGAAAAAATAAGCTACGTTTTATTGAATTTATTAATAAGGAAAACAAGCTGCGTGACACCTATGGCCATGAGGCATTTTCCTCTCCTTTAATCGATGTAGACTCTCTGTTCGACGTGCAGATTAAGCGTATCCATGAATATAAACGTCAGTTAATGAATGCGTTGCATCTTATTATGCTTTATCAAGAAATCTTGGAGAATCCCGAAACGACACGTGTGAAGCGTACCGCCATTTTCGGTGGGAAGGCAGCGGGAAGTTACGAAACGGCCAAAGCAATTATCCGCCTGATTTGCTGCATTGCAAGGAAAGTCAACCGCGATCCGATTGCTTCAAAGTTCCTTAAGATTATCTACGTAGAAAACTACAATGTTTCTCGCGCAGAAATCATTATCCCAGCAGCAGATCTTTCCGAACAAATTTCGACTGCCGGCAACGAAGCTTCTGGAACAGGGAACATGAAACTTGCAATCAATGGAGCGCTAACCATTGGCACTGATGATGGTGCAAACATTGAGATGAAAGAGCAGATTGGTCAGGAATGGTTCCCTTTTACTTTCGGAGCCTCAGCTAGAGAGATTTCTGAATTGAAACATTCTGGAAAATACAGCCCGCAAGAAATCTATTTGCAGAATGCAAAAATCCACAAGGCTGTGGATAGCTTAAGAGATAGAACCTTTGCTATTAACGATGAAGAGCACCAGGCTTTTAGCGATCTTTTCCATAAACTTTTGGAAAGCCATTATGGAGGACCACCTGATCGCTATTTTACGCTTCATGATTTACAGGGCTATTACGACACCCAACTAAAAGTAGAAGAGTTTTATAAAGATCCGGATAAGTGGCAACGCTATGCATTGCTAAATATTGCAGGAATGGGGCAATTCTCCACTGATATCTCTATCAAAAACTACTCTGACCTAATCTGGCAATTAACTCCTTGTCCCATGGACCAAGAGATCTTAGAAAATGTCCGTCACGTTTACAACCAATATGATAAATGCCGGATTTATTAATCAGCTACGTTACTAAGGTCACCCTTTTGCGGTGATCTTTAACTTCTCTTACATTTATCTAAGAAAACTTTTTATTAATTTCAAAGATTAAAGCTAAATCTATATTCAACTGTCTTATCAACGCTGTTGCTTTATAGATACTTTAACTAGTTGCGTCGGGAGCTTGGGACTGCTCCCGACACAAGCTGTTAATATTATTTATTTTTTTTTACGGGACTTGCCTCCTTTATGGCCTATTTCATTATAGAATTCAGGACCATAGTGAGAAGCGACGGCTGCACCACCCCTATGACCAGCCTCCTGACGGCTTACTCTTCCACCACGTGAGCCATGGCTTTCCTCTTCTTCTTCACCGGCTTCCTCCTCTTTCTCGTTATGCTCTTTCTCCCAGCGAGAGGCAGCGCCAGCACGCCCCGCCCTTTGGTGTTGAGCATGAGAGCCTCTGTGTTCACCTATATCTTCCTCTTCGTCCTCCTCTTCTTCTTCGTCATAATCTCTACCCCAACGGGCGGCAGCACCAGCTCGTCCAGCCTTTTGGTGTTGGGCATAGCTTCCACCACGCTGGCCTCTTGAGTAACCTTCTCTTCTTTCATCATTTTCATCTTCGCCTTCTTCTCCTTTCCAGCGTGCATGCCCTCCTTTGCGACCAATCTCTTGGTAAAATTCAGGGCCATATTCTTCAGCTACTGCCCTTCCGCCTTTGCGACCAATGTCTCGATAAATCAGGGCCATATTCTTCGGATACTGCTCTTCCGCCTCTTTGACCGGCTTCTTGGCGGCTCATGTGATCTGGATTGCCGCCGCGAGATGGTTTTCTGCCTGCCATAAGTAACCTCCTCTTTGATTTAAGAAACAATTGTTAATTATATAACAATGGTAAGAGAGTTAAATACTTGCTAGCTTCGAAAGCTTGTAAATGGTTTTTTAATCTTGTGGAGAACCCGCTAACCCCTTACTTAAATTGGCCTTGTTGCACAATAGCCCTCACAGCATAAAATATAGGGTTGCCAACTAAGGTACGGGTTCTCCCTAAACCTATACAGCCCTTAGGCTGCTTCAAACACCCAGTCAAACCTTGGCATTCCAAGTTTATTCATCTTGTTAATTACCATGCACTTGCAAATAGCTTCTGTCTTCTGAGATCCCATTGAACGAGCTTTCAATCCATCTCCAAACAGCTTCTTGACCCTAAACATTGCCGTCTCTGCCAACGACCTTTCGTGATAACCAGAACACATCTTCCAAAGTTTTCTTCCTATCTCATCCCCACCAAATCCGTGAATTGTGGCAATCGCATCATCCCGTTCTTTTTCCCAGCCCGACTCCTCCTTACCTTTA